>NZ_CP129407.1:341345-528401 GCF_030436115.1 Borrelia sp. P9F1 | reverse complement strand
CTCCTGCTTCTCATTGTACTTCCCCTCAAGCTCCCTGTACTTCAAGTCAAGCACACTGCTAATCTCATTATGACATTTACCAACTTTATCTTTTAGATCTTTCTCTATGTCCTTAAAACTATTTTCAATTAACTTAAGGGAAGATATTTTGTTGTTAATCCCATTCTCATACTTTGTAATTTCTTCATCAATTGAAGCAGTTGTTCTCATCATATGTGACTCGAATTGTATCCTCATTTCTTTCTCAATATCTGACTTAATCAAATCAAATTGATGGCTTATCGTATCGGTACTCTCTCTTATCTTTTTTCTTAAACTCTCTTCAAACTCTAAAACTTCCTTTGATCTTTCCTCCAATATCTCAAAATTACGATCCATCTCGCTTATTTTTACCCTCAAATTTTCATCATTATCTGTAAGTATCTTATATATTTCATCTCTAATCTTTAAAATAGCCTCTTCACTTTCAATTAAAAAAGTTGAATACCTTTCTTCAAGATTATTTTCAAAAACTTTAAATCTTTCCTTATAAAGATCATTTAAAAACTCAGATTTATCCTCAATATTACCCTTAAGTTCATTAATCCTTTCTATAAACTGCTCTTTTAACTTAACAACATCAGCATCCATTATCCTCTTGTAGTCAACAGCTTCCTCTTTTCTAGTTGCATATTGCTGTTCAATCTCCTTTAAAAATTCATTAATTCTTATTTCTTCTTTCTCTATTATGTCCTTAATCTTAATTTCAAAATTTTCAACTTGATACTTTGACACATCAAAAGATGATTTAAAACTTTGCAAATTTTCATTCATATTCTTACTAAGAGCATCTATCTTGTCCGTCAACTTTCTGCTTACATCCTCGATCTCATATACTATCTCATTCTCCAATTTATTTGAAAGAGTTTCCGAATACCCTCTAGAATTAAGTATTACCTCATTATATTTTTCATTAATCTCTTTGTTTAAATCATTAAACCTTGAACTGAGAGAGTCAAGAGTAATATCAATATTTGCCTGAAATGAAGTAATATCAGTTCTTTTGTCTTGCAACAAACTGTCAACTTCTTTAACAAACTCCTCAGATCTTTCTAATACCGTAGCAAATTTCTTGGATAAATTTTCTTCTATCTCTTTAGTGTCTGCATCAAAATGACTAATAATATTGGACAGTAATTCATCCGAATATACATTCCCTTGGTTTCTAAATTCATCTATTTTTTCAAGGTAGTAACTATCAAGGCCCTCAACAGTAGTTTTCAGCTCTCTAATCTTTAGAGATATCTCAGAATCTAACGCACTAATATCAACCCTTCCTGAAGTCAATACATTTTCGATATTAACCGCTATTTCACTTAATTTCCCCTGCCAATCAGTAAGCTTACTATCTATTTCAACATTAAGCATATCTTTTCTACTCAAAATGTCCTCAGATATCGAGTTTAAAAAATTGTCTATTTGCTTTTGATTTTCATTCTTAATTTCAGAAAACTCTCGTACTCTAGTTTCAACAAAAGAATCAAGATCCGTCCTAAAATTATTTAGGACATCTTCACCCTCAAGTTTAAAATCTCTCAATCTATATTCAAGTTCTTCCATTTTGTTTCTAATCAGCTCTTCTTTACCAGAAAATCCTTCATTAAGTCCATTAAGCATCATAATAGCCTTGTCATGTATTATTTCAGCTTGATTATCAATAAACTCTTTAATGCCTAATAAGGTATCATTGCCCTTCCTATATGAAATATCTTTCAACTCTTTGTATTTCTCTAATACTGAGCTTTCAAGATCCTCAGTTTTTGATGAAACATACTCAAGTCTTTCATTAACATCTCTTTCTAAAGACTCCACTTTGGAAGAGGCTGATAAGAGTAACTCTTCACTTGAGATTTTAATGTCCAGTAAGGATTTGTTTAAAGCAATAAGCTCATCCTTCCAATTGCCATGCATATCCATCGCCTTCTTCTGAATATGATCTGAAAGTTCGCCAAAGATACTTTCACTAAGCTCTTTCCCTTTTGCCCTTTGCATTTCAATCAAATTTAAAAATTCTTCATTGGTTTTATTCAAATTAGACTCAATATTCTCCAGATTTGAACTTACTTCCTTCTGCCAATCTTCGTACTGCAGTTTGGTAGCTTCCATTTTATTAATAAATTCACCTATATCTTCACTATAATTGCTCTTCAAATTAGATATTTCCCTGCCAATACCATCACTGATACTGATCAAATTGGACTGAAATTCCCCCCTTAAGGCCTCAACGTCTTTCATCAATAAATCATTTAAAGCTCTAATGTCATCTTCTAACTTTTTACTAGTAATATCAAAATTCTGGTAATCAATATCTGATTTTTCAAAAGCTTTGTCAAATCTCTCATTGTACTTAATAGCAAAATCATCAATATCACTCTCAAGTTTATCTGCAACATTCTTATACTTACTCTCCAATTGATTTGCCAACTCACTACTTTTTAGATTTAAAGATTCAAAGAGAGTATCATACTTTGAATTAATACTTTCATCTAAGTAAGAATAATCACTAACAAGTCTATCGTTGATCCTTTTAAGATCTGCGTACAAGTCATTTCCCAACTTAAGTATCTTATCTTGAACATCTCCCTCAATACTTGAAATCTTTGTTTCCAATTCACTCCCAGTACTATTCATTCTTGAAAATATACTCTCACTAAACTTATCAATATCTCCTTCTACCTTTGTCTTGAAATCAACATATATTTTATTAGAATCTTCCTCAAGGTCGTCTAACAACGTCTTAACATTTGTCTCTACACTTTCCATTCTAGAATTAGCGTTATCTAGGCTAAGCTCTATTCTCTCTCTTATATCACTGTTAAACTGATTTATCTTGTTATCATACTCTTTATAAATTCCCCCTACATTAGATTCAATCTGAACCCTAAATTGATCAAAGATATCCGCAACTTGTTCTTCATATTGTCTTATTTCTTGTTTAATGGTCTCTTCAATAGAATTTAACCTAGAATAAGCATTATCCTTAAAAACAGAACTTACAGAAGAAATTTCGTTATCTATTAACATAAGCTTATCTTCAAGTTTATCTTTCATCTGCACAGAACGTTCATTGACATACACAAATACTCCATCAAACTTTGCTTGTAGTTCCTCATTTAATCTGGTTAAAATAAAGTCTTCCCTATCATTAATTTTAGTTTTTGCCTTCTCAAGTATAAGCTCAATAGAATTCTCTATTGATTTATATTTGTCCTCATACACACTCAAAGATTCTTCTATTGACCTGTTATAACTGTCCATATTAGATTCAAGCTTGAATAAAAATTCCTTAAACTCATTATCAAGCTTCTCATTACCTTTATCTAAAATTTCACTCTTCCTCTCCTCAATAATTCCTAAAGACTTCTGATAAGACATAATATCTTGCTCTAAATTATTCATTCTCAAACTTAGTTCTTCAACGGTATTGTTAAACTTTTCCCAACTTTCAATCTTAATCGCCTCAAGATTTTCCTTATTTGTCTTATCGAATTTTTCAAAAACCGCACCCAGCCTAGAATCAACAGAATCAATCTGAGTATTAAAATACTTTAAAGTCTTTGAAAGCTTATCTACGATTTTTCCATCAACTTGAAGTCTTTGTATATTATCTTGTACTTTAAGAGTCATATCATCTAGCTCTTTAAGCATAGAGTCATGATAAGCAATCTTTTTCTCCACTTCCGCAAAATCATTGCTTTTATTTTTAATTTTTTGTTGTACTTCATCTATTTTTTTTATAATCTCTATGCTAGAACGCTGATAAGCTTCCATGTCAACAGCAAGGTTACTGATTTCTTTCGTCTTCTCTTCAATAAAATCTTCAAGATTGTCCTTGGCAATATCAACAAATTTTTTAATCTTATCTAGGGCTCTTGAACGCCTATCATACTGTCTATAGATAAATAAAATTATAAACACCAATAAAAGATTAACCAGAATGGTTACAAAATCTATCATAAAATATTTTACCCATCTACATATTTAAAAGTATATATTTTTGCAACTCCTTATAGTTACTAAAAATAAAATCACATTTCATGTTATTTGATAATTTCTTCTCAGACAAATAAGCTGTTCTCATTAAAGCACCACCAGCACCCAAAATATCATACTCATAAGAATTCCCAACATATAAGATATGCTTACCTTGTATACCAAGTTCATACATAATCCTTAAGAAAGCCATTTTGCTCGGCTTTAAATACCCAGTATCTTCTGATGAATAAAGAATATCCCAAAATCCGTCCTTAATGCCTAACAGATTGCTTACACGGTTTGCAATTGGAAAATCTGACATCACACCCAGTTTTACTCCCCTATTTTTAAGAGAATAAATTAAATCACGTACACCAGAATAAGGCTTAAATCTTTTAAATTTGCTCCCAAAAGCCTCCCCATAATAAATCTTATTTAATAAAAATTCACACCTGCTCGTGCTGAATCCCAAACGCGCAGCAAGCATTTCAATCTGCATAGACATTAATTTATCCCTACTAGAAGGCTCACTCTTTTCTCTTTGTAAAACTCTTATTTCCTTTCTTACCCTTTTGAAAGCAAAAAAAAACCTAATATTTCCTAAAAATTCAGGTAACATTGCCAAGTTCATATCAATCTCAGGATAAAGAGTCCCATCAAGATCAAATACTACAGCTTTTATCATAATAGCTAATTATTCGTCCTCTTTGATATTGGAACTACAGTCACATCCTTCATAGCTTTTGCCCTAACTAGATGGATATACGAATCCGGGTATCTTTTCCTAAGTGATTTAATTGAAGTTTCACTGTTAACCTCCATCACAGAGGTTCTAAAAATCGATTCTTTATCAATAAATGGAAACAAAACAACAACATGTTTATGAAATACCTTCCCAGATGCCCCTTTCATTGTTGTATTAACAGAACCAAAGTATATATAACCAGGTTCACTCAAAGTTAGATAATAAAGAATAAAATCCAAATTATCAATCTCATACCCACGATTTTCAATGTATTTTAAAAAGCTAACATTGTTTACATCATTTTCTTTAATTCTAGTTAAATCCAAGCCAGCATTAATATTTTTAAGCCTATATCCAATATTACGGGTCCAGTCAAGTCCAAAGAACAAATCCCTACTAAACTCATACTTCTCAGTAAAACTATTACCCCTAACTCCAATGTGCCTGACTTTAAGATCTTCTATTTTTAAAAGCTCTTTTGTCATTGTCTTATAAATTGAATCAGCTACCCATTTCCCAAACCCAGAGCAATTAAATCCCTCAACCTCTCCTTGAGGTTTTCCTGTCTTAATATACACCATCTCTCCCAGCTCACTCATTGCACCATCAGGAACCTCAGCAATCGAAGAACTCCTTAGGAATGTTCTAAACTTATCAACCATGCTGGAAACATTCTCATAGACTTCAATATATTGAGGATCAAAAAATTTCAAGTCAATAAAACTGCTGACATATTTAGCTATCTCTAGGAAAGAACCAGTAGCAATATCCATAATCTTGAAAGGCAATTTGACCTCTTTGTGTATTAAAGTATTTATTAAATAAAAGTCGGCACTAGAATGCGAACCGCTTGGTTTTATTCTAATAAAAGTATCCGCCCTGTGTATAAAAAATATTTTTATCTGATCAATTCCATCCTTTCCAACTTTAACTACATAAGAACCCGGCAAAATATAGGATAACCCGTCTTTGCGGCGGAAAAAAGAATAGTAAACGTAATTTCCCTTTGTTGAACTTGAAACCTCAACATAATAACCATTCGTAGTGTAGTGCTTGTGGGGTTTGATCCTTTCTGAAATATTGCTTGAGCTAAAATATTGCGAGTAGTTTGCTCTAACGGTAGGATCATAGAAAAAACTCCCATATGCTAGAAAATTAAGACTGCTAGCGATTAAGAATAAAAGTATATATTTCACCTTGAGCTTCTTGCCCTTTCTCTAATTTCCATTAGAATCGGAATATTTGCATACCCAATTTTACGAATATTATTTATTAAATAATTATAGTAAGAATTTGGGAAATTAGTAATTTTATTAGCAAATAAAACAAACTTGATGGGATTAACACTAACCTGAGTTATGTACTTTACCTTGTGCGTGATATTTAGGTGGTAATCCTTAATCCACAAATTTAACATTTTATTCAAATCAGCAGTATTGACCTTAAGTTCAAGTTGTTTTCTTAATTTAATTGCTTCCTTAAAAAGACTATCCAAACCTATCCTCCCATGAACGGATATTCTTAATATGGGAGCAAAGTTTAAAATCGGAAAAAAGAAATTAACACGATCCTTTACGGCTTCAAAATAACCTTTCTTGACCTCTACACAATCCCACTTGGTAAATACAATTACAATGCCCTTTCCCTTCTTAGTTGCATAGTGAGCAATTTTCTTATCTTGAGCTGTTAAGTCCTCATTAGTATCAATTAATAAAAAGACAACATCTACCCTATCAATCACTCTTAAAGCTCTACTTACAGAATAACGCTCAATAAGTTCATCTACCCTTGATCTTCTCCTTATTCCAGCTGTGTCAATAATTTCGAACGTCTTTCCATCTCTTTTAAATTTCGTCTTAACAAAATCTCTTGTAGTCCCTGCTTCATGAGAAACAATAGAGACCTCATGTCCTGATAAAAAGTTAATAAGAGTGGACTTGCCTGAATTTGGCTTACCTATAATACCGATTTTAATATCAATATTTTCGTCACTTTCATCACCACTCGATAATTTACCAATTGAATCTCTTAAAAATCCCCTTAAATAATTAATACCTTTTCCACGAGCCGCACTAACTAAAAATCTCTTCTTAAATCCCAATTTTTGAAACTCATAAGCCAAAGATTCCTTACTCTGCCCATCTATTTTATTTAATACTAAGACTATCTTATCACTATATTTCCTCAGTCTTTCAATAAGCTCATAATCTTCTGCTAGCATTTCATTGACATCTAACACAAGCAAAATCAAATCAGCACCATCAAGCGAGTTTATAACCTTATCAACCACAATCTTGCTAATTTCATCCCTCAAAAGGGTAAATCCGCCAGTATCCACCAAATAGAATTTACAAGAATCAACCTCGCAAATCTCTTTAATCAAATCTCTGGTAACTCCATAAGTTTCATCAGTAATGCTTCTCTTTGAATTTAAAAGCTTATTAAACAAAGTGGATTTCCCAACATTTGGTCTGCCTACAATAAAAACACTACAATAGTCTTGTTTCCTAGAATTAATCAAAAATAATTTGCCTCTTTTTCTATATAGCTATATCCACTATAATATCAAATATTGCATGTTTATGCCAATTATGGACGGATATCAGGTGAAGAAGAGGAAGAAAAGGGTTAGACGCAGAAGAGGTAGTCTTAGCAAAACGGATGTGTTCCTGGTCCTGTTTGCCATTTTTGCTACGGGCCTTTGTTTGTTACTAATAGTTAAGAATTCATTAATTAAGAACATATTTAATGATAGAATTGCTGGTTATGAAAACTTTGAATTTGATTCATCAAAACCTAGCAAAGTAATAGAGGCCGAGCTAGATAATACAAAAAGAGAAACTGTTAAGATACTTAGTGATGAAAAATTTTTAATCAAACCTCCTGAGATACAAAAAATTGAAGAAGAATTTAAGCACCAACAACAAAAACTTTCAAAAAAGAAAAAAGTGGTTAAGCTGTACTTCATAAAAGTTACTACTGAGGGGCATTTTTTAAAGCAAGACATTAAAAGAACTATTCACTATGACAAAAATATTCTTGAAGAGACACTAAAAGCACTTATTAACGGTCCGAATGAATATGAACTTAAAAATAACTATCTAAGTTTAATTCCTATTAATACTAAAATATTGAATTTAAGCATAAGTGACGGCATTGCTCACATCAACCTATCTAAGGAATTTTATGAAAATAGCTTTGGAGTAGAGGGAACAATCAACCAAGTAAACCAAATCATCTTAACATGCCTTGAAATCCAAGGCATTAATGGAATAACCTTAAGAATTGAAAATAATCCAATAATACTTGAAGATTTAAACTTAAATTTCTCGGGCATTCTAGATAAGAAAACATTTTAAAAGTATCAATCATTAATACTTTGAAGCAATTCAAGAGACTGGCTAAGTCCTGATACGTCGTTATTAGTAATTAAAAACATAAATTCTTGATTTCCCTTTCTTCCCTTGATTTCAAGTTTCAGAATGTTTTTAACTTGTAAGTTGTTGTCATGAAATTTCCTAATTACCTTGTCTAATATTTTAGTCAAATATCTAGTATCAACCACGCCACTAAAATCTTTTATGTCTAAATCCAATTCTTTAAGTTCAAACTGAGGCTTAATAAGAGCAATGATAAACCCATCAGAAAGCTTATTAATCAAATCTACGCATACGCCAACCGCAGACCTGAAAGAAACATCAACAACAGCTAAGTTGGGAGATATGTCAAATTTTTTAATATCAAATATATTAGTCTTCTCATAAACTCTAACCCTTGGATCAACTCGCAATTTATAAGAAAGCTGATTAAATCCAACATCAACAGCATAAACCAACAAGGCTCCTTTTTGCAAAAGACAATCCGTAAACCCACCTGTTGAAGCTCCAACATCAACACAGATTTTACCTTGAACTGAAATTTCAAACGATTCCAATGCTTCTAAAAGTTTACCTCCTCCTCTTGACACAAACTGATTAGACTCGGCTCGTATTAAACTTATTGCACTACTCTTTACCAGCAAAACCTTAGGGTTGAGCTCTTTATGCGAATTGACATACACACTTCCAGTCAAAATTAATATTCTTAACTCATCTCTTGTCAAATTAGGGTAACTTTGACAAAGTAAATTAAGTAAACTATCTCTGTATTCTCTCAATCTTTAAAGCACGTCCTGTCTTTATATCAGAAGTAATAACAACCCCTTGTATAATCACATTATCCTCAACAACCTCTGTCCGTAAGGATACATATTCAAGCAACCCCTTAAGAGAAATTTCCGGACTAAATCCTATTACAGAATTTAAACTACCTGTCATACCAAGATCACTAATATAAGCAGTTCCCTTTTCTAAAATTCTCTCGTCTTGAGTCATTATGTGCGTGTGAGTGCCAACAACTCCCGTGACAAGCCCATCTAAGAAATATCCAAAGCTCTCTTTTTCATAATTACTCTCAGCATGAAAATCAACAAAAATAGTTTTGACCTTATTCCCGATCATATTTACAAACTTCTTTATATTTTCAAAAGGGTTTTTAACAATAAAAGTCATCCCTAAAAACCCTTGAATATTTACAACAGCAACCTTTTCATTTCTGACACTTAAAATACAATAGCCATGCCCTTCAAGTAAATCTGAAAAATTATTTGGTCTTAAAATACATTTCTGCTTATTTAAATATTCTTTTATACTATAGTCAGAATAGACATGATTACCTGTAGTAACAACATTAACACCAGCTTTAAAAAGATTATCCGCTATCTCTGTGGTAATTCCAAACCCACCAGATGAATTTTCCCCATTAGCAATAACGAGATCTACGTTATATTTATCTTTAAGGATCTTGAGGTTAAAAAAAACCTTTTTCAACCCCGAATCACCTATTATGTCCCCAATTATTAAAGTTCTAATAATGTCACTATCTTGCATATTCAATAACTCTGGTTTCTCGAATAATAGTAACTTTAATTTTACCAGGATATCTCATCTCAACTTCTATTTTCTTTGCAATGTTCCTTGCAAGCACAGTGGCTTTCTCATCATTAACCAATAAATTATCAACAATAATCCTAACTTCACGCCCAGCCTGAATTGCATAACATTTTTGAACGCCCTCAAATCCATAAGCAATTTCTTCTAGTCTTTTCAGCCTGTTTATATAATTATTCAAACTTTCACGTCTTGCACCGGGACGAGATGCAGAAATAGCATCTGCTATTTGAACAACAATAGCCTCAAGGCTCTCCGGTTTTATTTCATTATGATGGGCAGCAATAGCATTAACAACAATATCACTCTCTCCACAGCTTTGCGCAAGCTCAGCTCCCGTAATAGCATGCCCCTCACTATTTTCGGAAATACTTTCCATGCCCTTACCAATGTCATGCAAAAGACATGCTCTCTTTACAACAACAGGATCCAATTTCATCTCTTTAGCTAGAATTTCACCTATTATTGCTGTTTCTTTTGAGTGACTTAAAACATTTTGCCCATAGCTACTTCTAAAGTAAAGCCTACCAAGCCCCCTAATAAGCCTCTTATCAAGTCCATGAATATTCAAATCAAATACTACTTTCTCCCCTTCTTCAAGAATAATATTATTTATTTCATTAGTAACACTATGTACAACTTCTTCAATTCTTGCAGGGTGAATTCTTCCATCTGTAATAAGTCGTTCAAGAGTTCTTTTAGCTATTTCCTTCCTTACTGGATTAAAACAAGATATAACAACAGCTTCAGGAGTATCATCAATAATGATATCCGCCCCTATTAATGTTTCAAGTACCCTAATATTGCGCCCCTCCTTACCAATTATCCTGCCTTTCATCTCATCGCCAGGTAATGCAACAGAAGCGATAGTAAATTCAGAGCTAACCTCTGTAACCATGCGCTGCATGGTAGAAACCAATATATCCTTTGAAAGCTTATCTGCTAAAAGCTGTGCCTCCTGCTCACTTTTATTGATAATAATCTGGGCATCTCTTTTAGCCTCATTTTCAACTCTCTCAATGACGATCTTTTTTGCTTCTTCCTTCGTTAAGCCAGAAATATTTTCTAATTTCTTAACCAAAGAAACCTCTTTTTCTCGTATCGTCTTTTCTTTTTGTTCAAATTCCTTAACTCTAGAATCAATCCTACTCTGTTGCTTATCAAGAGCAGACATTCTCTTGTCCAGCGTCTCCTCTCTCTGTAATAACCTTTTTTCTAAGTTAAAAATCTCATTCCTTCGTTCTCTTATTTCCTTATCCTGCTGATTCTTTTCTTTAAGCATCTGAGCTTTTGCATTCGAAACAATCTGCTTTTTTTCATTGTCTATCTCTAAAATTGCTTCTTCTTTTATCTTCTCTAGCTTCTTACCTAAATTTAATAAAGAAATCCTATCTAAAACAACTCTTATCGCAAACCCTAATACAACGCCTACAACGACAGCAAGAATAGAAGAAAAAGTAACATACAACATACAGCCTACCCCTTATCCTCTAAACTAACTAAATATAACTCCTTAAAAAGGAAATACCTAATATGTAAAGACTATTACTTTTCTTCCAAGGTTTTATCAACTAGCTCAAGAATAGCCATCTCAGCAGCATCCCCATATCTACGCCCTAGTTTAATAACCCTAGTATAACCGCCCTTTCTTTCTTTAAAAATGGGGGATATATTGACAAATAACTTATTAAGAATATACTTGTCGTGTATAAACTTTGAAACTTCTCTCCTGTTATGCACGCTATCTACCTTCGCTCTAGTAATTAATTTCTCAGCAAATCTTTTGACTTCACCCAACTTAACTTTGGTAGAAGTTATCCTTTCGTGCCTAAAAAGAGAAATTACCATATTCCTCAAAAGCGCCTTCCTGTGGCTTGACTTCCTGTCTAATCTATTAAATCCTACTCTGGTCTTCATATGAAACAGTTTCCTCTTACTTAGATATTTTATCGTTTTTGTTTAATACTTTAATAGCCTCTGTCTTAGCCATCCCTAAAAATAACCCATAAACACTAAGCTTTTCAATTATTTCTTCTAAACTTTTTTTCCCAAAGTTTCTTGCTTTTGAAAGTTCTTCCGAAGTCTTACTAATGAGCTCTCCCAAAGTTTTAACATTTTCCTTAGTCAAACAATTTAAGGATCTAACAGATAAATCTAACTTCTTGACACTCATACTAAGCAAATCAGAATCTTTCAATTCAGAATCCTCAAGCGATTGAACAATCTTATCCTCGAAATTTACCAATGGAAGTAAAAACTCTCGCACGACAGAAGCAGCCTTCCTTATAGCATCATTAGCACTAATCACACCCGTTGTCCATATTTCCATAATGAGCTTATCATAATCAGATCGTTGCCCTACTCTAGTGTCCTCAATAGAGTACGACACCTTTTCTATTGGAGAAAATATAGAATCAAGTGCAATAGTATTAACTTCTTCCAAATACTTAGCATTGTGTTCAGAAGAAACATAGCCTCTCCCATAATTAACTTGAAACTCAAAATCCAAACTTGCATCACCTGAAAGCGTAGCAATGACCAAATCTTTATTCAATACCTCAACACCCTCTCTTTCAAAATCAGAAGCCTTTAAAACGTTAGTATCCCTACCATTAACAGAAAAGCTTATAACCGTACTATTAATCCCCTTATCTAACTTTAAATGGATATTTTTAATATTAGCAATTACTTCAAGCGTATCTTCCACAACTCCAGGTATTAAATCAAACTCACTTGAAACAGCCCTCGAAGATCCCCCCTGGTTGGATTGAATTCGCATAGCAGATATAGCGTATCCCTCAATAGAAGACAACAAAACACGCCTCAAAGTATTTCCAATGGTAACGCCAAACCCTTTCTCAAAAGGATATATTACGAATTTCCCATAGGAACCATCGTCCTCTCCCCTTAAAAACTCAATTCTATCAGGTATAGTAAAATCTTTCAAAAGTTTATCTAAAGACATTAGTTAGTTCCTCCAATTAAACTCGTCTCGTTTTCTTAGGTCTACACCCATTATGCGGTATCGGAGTTACATCTGAGATTGACTTCACAACCATACCAGTTGATCCAACAGCACGTATAGCAGACTCTCTACCAATCCCTGGCCCTTTCACAAAGACATTTACATAATTAATGCCAAAATCCTTGACCTTGCCCAAAGCAGACTCAGCAGTCATCTGAGCAGCATAAGGAGTCGATTTCTTAGCTCCCTTAAATCCCATCCCCCCAGCACTTGCCCAAGCTAAAGTATTACCCTTTATGTCCGACACAGTTACGATCGTGTTATTAAAAGTAGCTTGTATATAAACATTACCCTCTCCAATAGTCCTCTTTACTCTTTTTTTGTTAGTCGATAATTTTGCGCTCAATCTTCTCCCTCCATAAACAAAACAATCTTACTTAGCAGCTATTTTCTTATTAGCCACGGTTCTTCGCTTGCCCTTCCTAGTCCTCGCATTAGTTTTAGTTCTCTGTCCCCTTAAAGGCAATCCTTTCCTATGCCTGAGCCCCCTATAACACGCAATATCCATAAGCCTCTTAATAGACATAGCCAACTCACTTCTAAGCTTCCCTTCAACAACATAATCACTTTCAACTATCTTTCTAAGCTTATTAATTTCATTATTATCTAAATCCCTAGCCTTTTTATCTGGCGAAATATCTGTCTTTCTGCAGACCTCCAAAGCCCTAGCCCTTCCTATGCCATAAATAGACGTAAGAGCTATTTGAAGCTGTTTATCATTAGGTAAATCTATTCCTGCTATTCTAGCCATTATATCCCCTTATTTTTGCCTTTGTTTGTGCTTAAGGTTATCACAAATAATCCTTAAAACACCCTTCCTCTTTATTACCTTACATTTTTCACAAATCGGCTTCACACTTACCCTAACTTTCATAACCTACCCCTAAATTTTTTGTAAAAAAGCACTCCTTTTATCATTTCCACTAGATACCCCCCGAGTCTTTAAATAAGCATCAATCTGAATCAACGTATCAAGAGCTACTCCCACCATAATCAACAACGAAGAACTACCCATAATCCTTGAGACATCATACGGGAATCTGAAAATAGTCTGCACCAAAAATGGAATTATTGCAATAATAGACAAAAAAATAGAACCCGAAAACAGTGTTCTATTCATGATACCATCCAAATAACCCTCCATTTCATCCGCCTTTATTCCTGGAATAGTGCCTCCATTTTTCCTAATATTATTGCTTATATCTTTTGGACTCAATTGTATTTTTGAATAAAAATATGTAAACCCTACTATTAAGACTACATTCAATAAAGTATAATAAAGTCCATTGGGTCTTAAATAGGACAAAACCTGTCTTGCAAGCGCAGAAGCTTCAGCAAACCCACTCAAAATCTGCAAGGGCAAAGTAATGAGAACAGACGCAAAAATGACAGGTAAAACACCTGATGGATTAAGTTTTATTGGCAAGTATGAACTCACAGCACTCCTTGAATTTGCTCTAGCATAGTGTATAGCAATTCTTCTTTGTGCCTTATACTCATATACAATCAGCACTACTACCACAACAAAAACGCCTAAAACCAATATCACAAAAACGGGATTAATATTTTGAGATGGGTCTCTCATCCCCTGAAACAAATTAAACAAAGCCGCCTGCAGTCTTACTACTATTCCTGAAAAAATTATCAAAGACACACCATTCCCAATTCCCCTTTGATTGACTTGTTCACCAAGCCACAAAAGTATAAAAGTCCCTGCCGTAACCGTCAAAATAGCAATAAAAATATATCTGTTAAAAGGCATATTAAGTGCACCTGGAATACTTCTAGCATAAAGACTAGTAGCATACCCCTGGGCTACAGCCGCGATAATCGTTAAATATTTTGTATATTTCTTAATCCTTTTCCTGCCTCCGTCACCCTCCTGCACTCTCTTAAGAGAAGGGAAAGAATAAACGAGAAGCTGTATGATAATCGAGGCTGATATATAAGGACCTACACCAAGCATAAACACAGAAAAATTACTAAAAGCACCGCCTGAAAAAAAATCAAAATAATTAGTGATTGAAAAATCCGCCTGCGCCTTAAAATAACTCCTAAGAGCCACAGGATTTATTCCCGGTATTGGCAAATACGAACCAACCCTAAAAATAAAAAGAATAGACAGAGTAAATAAAAACTTAGTCCTTAAATCCTTAATACTAAACAAATTGAAAAACAAATCTTTCATACCACTACCATTCTAAATTAATTTAACACCACAACCCACTTTTACTACAAGTTCAGATGCAGACTTTGAAATACGAGAAACTTCAAAATTAACCTTCTTAGTAAGCTTACCGTTAGCCAAAATTTTAATATTCTTAACATTCCTACCTACAAGCCCTTTTTCAAACAAAGTGCCACAGCTTACCACATCACCAGGTTCAAATTTCTTTTCTATATCATCAAGCCCCACAATCTCATATCTTACTTTATAATCATAATTAGAAAATCCTCTCCTTGGAAGTCTTCTATAAAGAGGAGTTTGCCCCCCCTCAAATCCAGGCCTTGGCGAGGTATTCCTAGCTCTCTGCCCTTTCTGACCTCGACCAGATGTCTTCCCAAGACCAGACCCTGGTCCCCTACCCAAAACTTTTCTAGCCTTATTAGCCCCCAAGGGACTCCTCAACTTAATCACTTGCCACCTCGCTTATTAAAACCATATTGATTACCCTACCAAGCATCCCCTGTACCGACTTGTCCAAACTATGCCTTCTTTTATCTCCTATTCTCTTCAATCCCAAAGCTCTCAACGTTTTAACCTTGTTACCCAATTTTCCAATCAAGCTTCTCCTGAGCTCAACCTCGACCTCAACACCACTCCTAGAAATAATCTCTCTATTTCCCTTCATCCTCTTAATAAAAGCCTTGTTTTTAGCTCTAGATCTTGAAGACTTAAACCTACTCTTCTTAAGCTGAAGTCTTAATTTTCTCTTAATCATAAATTAACCCCATAAAGTTCTTAAAGTCTTCCCTCTTATTCCAGCCACTTTTCTACCATCCAAAACCAAATCGAATGCCCTAAAAGTCGCCTTCACCACATTCATAGAATTATTTGACCCAAGAGATTTACTCAAAATATCATGCACCCCTACAGCCTCCATTACAGCACGCACAGGCCCACCCGCAATAATACCAGTACCCTCAGTGGCCGGCTTAATTAAAACCTTAGCCTTTTTAAAATCTCCAATAACCATATGAGGAAGCGTACCCTTCTTAATGGGAACAGACCTTAAATTTTTTCTAGCATTCGTAGAACTCTTCTTTATTGCATCACTAGCATCATTAGCCTTGCCAAATCCCCAACCAACACGCCCTTCTCCATCACCAATAACCATAAAAGCAGCAAAAGAAAACCTCCTCCCCCCTTTCACAACTTTAGTAACCCTATTAAGTGATATTAACTTCTCTATTTGTTTCTTCTGAACCTGAGCTTCCACTCTATCTCCCTCCTAAACATCAATACCAGCTTCCCTTAAAGAATTCGCAAAGCTTGCAATAAGTCCATGGTACTTATAACCGTTCCTATCAAAAACAAGTTTATCTATATTTTTCTCCTTAAGCCTACCTACAAGAACCTCTCCAAGTTTCCTTACATCATCAATATTTTTGCCCAATTTAAGGCTCTTCTCAAGAGTGGAAACACTCGCCAAGGTGCACCCCGCCACATCATCGACAACCTGAGCATAAAAATATCTATTGGACTTAAAGACAGTAACCCTGGGCCTGGCCGCCACTCCGAGCCCGATTCTGCCTCTTATTTTCTTCCTGCGTCTTATATTCCTTTTTTCAGCCTCTTTTATTCTCTTCATAAATAATCACCTAAAACCTATTTCTTTACTCCCGATTTTCCTACTTTACGCCTAATTATTTCATTGTCATATTTAATCCCCTTCCCCTTATAAGGTTCTGGCACTTTCAAGCTTCTAATCTCGGCAGCGACTTGTCCAACTCTGCACTTATCCACCCCCTCAACTGCAATCTTAGTATTACCATCAAGCTTAATAGAAACTCCCTCTGGTATCACATACTCAAACTGAGTTGAATACCCCAGATTGAAAAAGAGGCTACCCTCCTGCTGTTCCACCCTATAACCCACACCATTAATAATAAGAGATCTTGAAAACCCATCCGTCACTCCCTTAACCATATTAAAAATCAAACTTCTATAAAGCCCATGAAAAGCCCTCGTCTGCTTATCCTCAAAAGAACGCTCAACAAAAATGCTATCGCCCTCAACCCTAACCTTAATACCACCCCCCACTACCTGACTCAATCTACCTCTCTTCCCCTCAATCGTTACCAAATTGTCCGTAACGCCAACTTTAACAGAATCTGATATCTTTATGGGAAGCTTACCAACACGTGACATACATGCACCTCTTTACCAAACTGAACAAATGAGCTCACCACCCACCTTGTTATCTCTAGCCTTCTTTCCAGTAATAACGCCCCTAGAAGAAGACACAATCAAAATACCATAACCATTCTTTATCCTCGGCATTTTTTTATACGAAGAATAAACCTTTCTACCAGGAGTTGAAATAGCGTCTATCCTGTTTATAGCCGGATTCCTCTTATTATCATAATTCAACACCACCTTAATAAAAGAAATACCATTTTTGTCGAACAACCCATATTCTTTAATATACCCTTCTTCCTTGAGGATATTTAAAATCGACTTATTTATCCTAGACACCTTCAGCTCTACAGACTCATGCCTAACCCTACTTGCATTTCTTATCTTAGTTAACATATCCCCAACCGAATGCGTAACCGACATAAACTCTCCTTACCAACTTGACTTTGAAACACCAGGAATTAATCCAGCAGACGCATACTTCCTAAAACACACACGACACATACCAAAATCCCTCATATAACCCCTTGGCCTCCCACAAAGCTTACACCTACGATTTTGCCTTGTTCTATATTTTGGCTTCCGCAAAGCCTTAATTACCATTGACTTTTTAGCCATAAATACAAACTCCTTTAACTACTAAACGGCACACCAAACCTAGAAAGCAAAGCCTTCCCCTCCCTGTCACTTAAAGCCGTGGTCACTATCGTAACATTCAAGCCAGCCACCCTCTCTATTTTATCATAATCTATCTCAGAAAATATTATCTGCTCTGCTATCCCAAAAGAATAATTACCGTTACCATCAAAAGAATTGCCATTAACCCCCCTAAAATCTTTAACACGAGGCAATGCTAAATTGATAAGCTTGTACAAAAACTCATACATAACATTGCCCCTAAGGGTAACCATAGCACCAATTTCCTGTCCTTGTCTAATTTTAAAACCAGCAATGGCTCTCCTAGCCTTCGTCTTTACAGCCCTCTGGCCAGTAATCTGACTAAGCTCCGCAACAGCTGAATCTAAAAGCTTTTTATTCTTAACAGCTTCTCCAACCCCCATAGAAACAACTATTTTTTCTATTCTAGGGGCCTGCATGATAGACTTATACTGAAATTCCTCAGCAAGCTCTTTTACAATACTTTCCCTATAATATCTCTTAAGCTCAGGCACGTAACTCATAATCTAAACATTCTCCCCATTCTTCTTAAGAAATCTCTTCTTTTCATTGCCTTCAGATCTAAACCCTACCCTAGAAGCCACGCCACCCACAAACAGCATCACATTAGAGATATCCATAGCTGCCTCTTTATCAATTATCTTACTCTTTTCCTGAGGCGTTCTTGCCTTAACAACCTTTTTAACCATATTACAAGCTTCAACGGTAATCCTAGATTTCCCCCTATCAATACCAATAACTCTACCTATCTTCCCTTTATCTTTACCACAAAGAATCTTTACATTATCCCCCAATCTCAACTTTGTCTTCATAATTATACCTCTATATTACCTCTGAAGCCAATGAGACAACCTTCATAAAATTAGCGTCTCTCAGCTCCCTTGCGACAGGTCCAAAAACCCTCTTACCTCTTGGATTCAAATTAGCATCGAGTATAACACACGCATTATCATCAAATCTAACATAAGTTCCATTCCTGCGTCTTATCTCTTTTGAGGTCCTAACAACAACAGCCTTATGTACATCTCCCTTTTTAACAGGAGAATTAGGAATAGCCTGCTTCACAGCGACAACAATTATGTCTCCAACCCTAGCATAACGCTTCTTACTACCACCCAAAACTTTTACGCACTGAGCCAACTTACCGCCCGTGTTATCAGCAACCGTTAAATACGTCTGCATCTGCACCATATTACTCTCCTCTATAAAATAACAAAACTACTTTGACTTTTCCAAAACCCCAACAAGCATCCACCTCTTCTCCTTACTAATGGGTCGGGCCTCAATAATCTTTACCTTATCCCCAACTTTCGATTCTTCCTTCTCATCATGAGCCTTAACTCTTCTACTAACCTTTAGATATTTGTGATAAATAGGATGCATTCTTCTCTGAACAATTTCAACAACTATAGACTTACTCATCCTATCACTAACAACCCTACCGACCAACTCTCTCTTATTCTCTCTTGCCATACAACTAAACCTTCCTAACACCCATTTCATATTCATGAATCACTGTATTAAGTCTTGCAATATCCCGCCTTATCTCCCTTTTCTTTAAAGGATTCTCAACATGGCCCACAACCGTCTTAAACCTCAAATCCATATACTCTCTCTTCAGCGACATGCGCTTAGCCTTCATGTCATCAAAAGACATATCTTTAAATTTTTTCAACATAACCTACCTCAAATCTCTCCTTACAACAAATATCGTTTTAACCGGCAATTTGGAACTAGCAAGCACCATAGCTTCCTCGGCAAGCTCCTTAGCTACTCCAGCCATCTCAAACATAACAGTCCCAAGCCTAACAGGAGCATTCCAATGGTCAACACCCCCCTTGCCCTTACCCATTCTAGTCTCAGCTGGCTTCTTAGTGTAGGGAATGTCCGGAAATATTCTTATCCAAACTTTACCACCCCTCTTAACCCTACGAGTCATGGCAATACGAGCTGCCTCAATCTGCCTTGCAGTGATAAAATCTGTCTCAAGAGAAACAAGTCCATATTCTCCAAAAGATATTTTATTCCCCTTCTGCGCCTGTCCAGTAAGCCTCCCTCTTTGCCTCTTCCTATATTTAACCTTTTTAGGACTCAACATTTAACTCTCCTTAGGATCCTAGATATCAAAACTCTTCTTTTTTCAAAGAGAATCATCTCCAACCCCCGATTTTTCCTTAAAAAATTTACCCTCATCTACAACTCTTCTATTCTTACTATCCTGATTATTCCTATCTTGAAATACCACGCTCTTATCAAAATTTTCACTTCTTTCTCTTGCAGGCTTTTTATTTATTACCTGACCAGCATCCGAATTAATCTTCCTTCCCAAAAGTTCACCCTTAAATGCCCAAACCTTAACACCAATAATGCCATAAGTCGTCTGCGCCTCAACAAAACCATAATCTATGTTAGCCCTAAGAGTATGTAACGGGATTCTTCCTTCTTTAACCTCAAAACTTCTGGCAATTTCAGCCCCACCAAGCCTACCCGAAACCTTAATTTTGATCCCCTGAAGACCCTTCGAAATAGAAGATGAAAGTGCGGTTTTTAAAAGCTTTCTGTAAGAAACTCTATTCTCAATTTGCCTTGCTATTCCATTAGCAATAATCTGAGCATCAAACTCGGGCTTCTTAATTTCTTTTATCTTAATATTTATTTTTTTAGAAATCTTTCTAGTTAACAACTGTCCTATCTTTTCAAGGTTGGCGCCTTTAACCCCAATAACAGAGCCAGGCCTTGGAGTAGAAATCACCACTGTCACCCGTTGAAGATTATTTCTAATAATCTCTATGTCGGAAATATCAAACTTAATACCCCTGAGAAACTTCATAGTCTCCCGTCTTATTACGAAATCTTCATAAAGTATCTCTGAATACAACTTCTTATCAAAATACCATTTCGATTTCCAGTCTTTATTAATCTTTATTCTTAAGCTATAAGGATGCACCTTTTGACCCATATCTTACTCCCCACTTCCCATCTTTTCATCAACCTCAACAAAAATATGACAACTTCTATTAACCAGTCTATCGGCCCTCCCTCTAGCTCTAGGCCAAACACTCTTGCGACGCTTTCCATCATCAATCATAATAACCTTCACAATGATCATATCCTCAGAAAGATTTTTATTATGGTACATAGCATTTGATGCAGCCGATTTAACTACCTTACCCAAAAGCTTAGCCCCCTTATTGGGCATAGAATAAAGTATAGCAACAGCTTCAACATAAGACCTACCCCGTATGTTGTCAGCTATAGGCCTTACCTTCTTCGGGGAAGATGGCAGATTCTTGCCCCTCGCCGTGTATCTTCTATTTACAACCATACCCCTACTTCCTTCCCTTCTTATCTGACTTAGCATGCCCCCTAAAAATCCTTGTCGGAGAAAATTCACCAAGCTTATGCCCTACAAGATCTTCAGTAATATAAACAGGAATAAAAGACTTCCCGTTATAGACAGATATAGTAAGATTTACCATATCAGGTATTATTGTTGAAGCTCTAGAATATGTTTTAATAACCACCCTTTTCTCCTTACCAGAAGCTGCCAAAACTTTCTGGTAAAGACTTTTTTCTATAAAAGGTCCTTTCTTAATAGATCTTGCCACTACAATCTCCTACTTACTTCTTCGCTTAACTATAAATTTATCTGAGTATTTCTTCCTTTTTCGAGTTTTATATCCCTTGGTAGGCTGTCCCCAAGGAGATACAGGATGACGCCCCCCAGAAGTCTTCCCCTCTCCACCCCCATGAGGATGGTCAACAGGGTTCATGGCAACGCCCCTCACCTTAGGCCTCCTCCCAAGCCACCTACTCTTACCGGCCTTACCCCAAGAAACATTCATATAATCCCCATTTCCAACTTCTCCAAGAGTAGCCATACATTTCTTAAAAATCATGCGCATCTCTCCTGACGGAAGCTTAACGGTCACATAATCTTCATCAGAGGCAAGTATCATAGCATAACTACCAGCACTCCTTACAAGCTGCCCACCCCTTCCAAGATTAAGCTCAATATTATGTACCATCTTACCAACTGGAATATTCTCAAGAGGAAGCGAATTACCACTCCTTATTGGAGAATTTGGCCCGCTCTCCAATACATCACCAACTTTAATCCCCTTAGGAGCAATGGCATATCTCTTATCTCCATCCCTGTAAACAAGTAAAGCTATATTAGAACTCCTATTTGGATCATATTCGATAGACGCAACCCGAGCAGGTACCCCAAATTTATCCCTTCTACCAAAATCAATTTCCCTATACCTTCTCTTATGCCCACCACCCCTTCTCCTAACACTAATTCTCCCAGAAGAATCTCTTCCAGCCCTAGACATCTTTCCCTTAGTCAAAGACTTTAAAGGATCATTACTTTTACTCAAATCATCAAAGGACAAAGTTGTCTTATACCGCAAAGAAGACGTCTTCGGTCTATAAGTCTTAATACCCATATTTTTCTTTCTCCAAAACCACTAAAATATATCTATTTTATCTTCTTTTCTAAGATAGATATATGCCTTTTTCCATGAAGAAGTCTTTCCCTTGCCAATAGGATACCCCTTCTTTGAAACCACTACCTTACTTTTGCTTTTAACATTAAGAACGCTACAAGACACCGGAACAACACCAAAAAGCTCCTTAATCGCAGCACCAACATCTTTCTTATTCGCCTGCTTCTTAACCCTAAAAGTATAAACATTCATATTCTCCCGCTGAATATTAGTTTTCTCGGTAAGCACAGGCGAGATCATTATATCAAAAGCTTTCATATTTCATCCTTAACATTCCTTCTATTATTTAACATAAAATTCATTAAGCCCCCTGATAGCAGATTCAAGAGCTATTAAATTCTTGGCATAAAACAAATCAACAATCCTAAGTCTATTAAAAGATAAAATCTTCAAATCTCTAATATTTTTCCCTGCTCTCTTAACCATCTGATCATCATTACCCAACAGAATAACCGTTTTTCCATTGGTGCCTATAAAATTTTTCATTATCAAAGCAAGTTCTCTTGTCTTTCCCGACTCAACAGTAAAATCCTCTATAATTTTAAAACCATCTTCCACAGATGCACGCAAGCTAAGCACAGACCTAAAAGCAAGCCGCTTTACCTTCCTCGGTAATTTATAACTATAATCTCTTGGCTTTGGCCCCAAAGCAACACCACCACCAACCCAAATTGGATTCCGCCTAGTGCCCACCCTTGCACGCCCCGTGCCCTTTTGCTTCCAAGGCTTTTTAGAACTCCCCTTAACCTCAGCTCTAGTTTTAGTTGAAGCTGTCCCAACTCTCAGATTGGCTAGCTCATTCCGAATAGCATTATATATAGAGCCATAGCTAATATCAACGTTAAAGACCCTATCTTCCAAATCTATAGATCGAAGCTCTTGTCCTTCTTGAGAAAAAACTTTCCTTTCCATACTAAACACCCACTTTTCTAGCCTTTTTAACAATAACAAAAGAACCCTTAAATCCTGGCACAGCTCCCTTTACCAAAATAGCTCCCTTCTCTTCATCGATAAAAATAATTTCAAGATTTTGAATAGTTTGCTGAATACCACCCATTCTACCAGCCATTTTGGTCCCCTTAAAAGTCCTAGCAGGAGTAGTAGCCTGTCCGGTGCCGCCAAGGTGTCTGTGAAACTTAGACCCATGAGAGGAAGGGCCACCACTAAAGTTATGTCTCTTCATAGCTCCCTGGAAACCCTTACCCTTAGTAGTGCCAGTAATATCCACATACTTAACCTCTCTGAAAACATCAAGTTTAATCTCATCACCAGCATCATAACCCTTAAAGTCTCTAAATTCTATAACATACTTCTTAGGCTCAATATTCTCTAATTTTTTATACTGACCTCTTATCGGCTTTGAAACCTTCGAACTTTTAAGATCAACAGATCCCATTATAAGAGCGTCATATCCATCTTTCTCTACTGTTCTTTTCCCTATAACATAATTGGACTCAAATTCTATTACCGTAACAGGCACCACAACCCCATCTTCTTGAAATATCTGAGTCATGCCCACCTTTTTTCCAATCAATCCCAACATTAAAACACCTCAAATTAATATACTTAGCATCTCATCGCCTACTTAATATCCACTTCCACCCCCGCAGGCAGTTCCAATTTCATCAAAGAGTCCATCAAAGCAGAAGTAGGGTCCAAAATATCAATAAGCCTTTTATGAGTTCTCATTTCAAATTGCTCTCTCGATTTTTTATTAACATGAGGAGAACGCAAAACAGTATATTTCTTTATCTTTGTCGGCAAAGGAATAGGCCCCTTTATTTGAGCTTTAGATTTCTGAACAGCCCTAACAATAGACTCAGCGCTCTGGTCCAATATCTTAACATCAAAACTAAAAAGCCTTACCCGTATCTTATCTTTAGCAATCAATTTAATCTCCTAAACTTTAGGGACACAAAAAGTATCCCTATCCCCACTATTCCAATATTTCAAGAATACGTCCCGAAGCAACAGTTCTTCCACCTTCTCTCACAGCAAACTCAACATTTTTATCCATAGCTATTGAAGAGATAAGTTCAACAGAAATATCAACATTATCTCCCGGCATAACCATCTCTTTTCCTTCTAAAGCTACCATACCCGTAACATCTGTTGTTCTGAAGAAAAATTGTGGCCTATATCCTGGGAAAAACGGCTTATGTCTTCCACCCTCTTCCTTAGTCAAACAATATATAGATGCCTTAAATTTCTTATGAGGAGTAATTGTACCAATAGCGGCAATAACCTGTCCTCTTTCAATATCCTTCTTATCAACACCCCTAAGCAAAAGCCCAACATTATCCCCCGCTTGTCCTTCCTCAAGAATTTTTTGAAACATTTCAACACCAGTAACCGTTGTTCTCCTAGTTTCCCTAATTCCAACAATCTCAACTTCTTGCCCAACCTTAATAAGGCCTCTCTCAATACGTCCAGTAGCAACGGTACCGCGTCCGGATATAGAAAAGACATCCTCAACAGCAAGCAAAAACGGCTTATCAATGTCTCTCTCAGGAAGATCGAAGTAATTATCCATAGAATCAAGAAGCTCCTTTATGCACTTAGTTGCCTCAGGATCATCCGGATTTGACATAGCGCCAAAAGCCGACCCTTTTATTATCGGAGTATCACCAGCAAATCCATACTTCTCAACAAGTTCCAAAACTTCAACTTCAACAAGTTCAACAAGCTCAGGATCTGCTAAATCTAGTTTGTTCAAAAACACTATTATTTTTTTTATTCCCATTCTCTGTGCAAGAAGCAAATGTTCTTTAGTCTGAGGCTCTGCCCCACTGTCAGCCGCAACCAATAGTATAGCAGCATCCATCTGAGCTGCCCCCGTAATCATATTTTTAATGTAATCGGCGTGCCCAGGACAATCAACATGAGCATAATGCCTACTTGCGGTCTCATACTCAATATGCCTAGCATTAATCGTTATCCCCCTCGCCTTCTCTTCAGGCGCATTATCAATATCTTCATATTTAAGTGCACGAACATCCTTGTTTACCTTTGAGCAATAAATGCTAATAGCCGCCGTTAATGTTGTCTTTCCGTGGTCAACGTGCCCTATCGTACCAACATTCATGTGCGGTTTTGTTCTCTGAAAAACTTCCTTAGCCATGAATCACCTCCTAAACTCATATCCAAATCTTTATCTTTATACCCAGCCTCAAAATCCTTGTTTAAAGAATTCCACACTATTTCCCTAATAATATACAACAATTACAAAATAAATAGAACCGCCGCATTGTGCTGCATATTAAAAAGACTATCTCTTATTAGAAATTGACCCGACTTCCGTGTTTTTCTAAAAGAAACCCCCAACAACTCTGACATTCTACAAATTATTTGACATGTAGTCAATAACTTTATCATTTTATTCCAGATACAATCTTCTTTGAAATTGGTTAAATGAAGCAAAAAACAAACATAATGACGTACCACTTCCACAAGACCAAGTAAGCCATTTACATTTCTTATTCTCTTTGATATTACTCTATAATCAGCATAAATAAAGTGTATAAGAAGACCGCCTTAGGTACAATCGCGTAAACACTATGCATTATTATTTAATAATTGACTGTTAACTACATACAACAAGGTACAGCTAGTGAAAAAAATATCAAAAATTATTATAATATCCGCTATATCCATGAACGTGTCATGTATAAAAAACAATCCTGTGAGGGCGCAAAATACCACCAGAGAGCTCACCTATATTTTTAGTATAAAAAATACACAAAAGGTTGAAATAGTAGAATTTGAAGCTGACAGTAAAAACAACTTAATAATTACTCTTAAAAACAACAAAAAAACGGACATAAAACAAAACTCACTAGCAATTTTTAAAAAAGGTAACAAAACAGGTCATATAATAAAAGAAGGTCTTAAGGCAGGAGAAAAGAAAAAATTTAAATTGAATATCAGTGTAAACAAAAGAAAACAAAACAAATTCCATGTTTTCCTAAAACAAGATTGATAAATCGATTCTAGCTCTTGAGTTAGAACATTACTGCACCCACACACAATTTCAAGACTACTGGTCTGATTGCATAACTTCTTATAACTACTAAAATTACTATGTTGAACTACGCTGCGTCTTCAACCAATATTTTGTAAGAGTAAAGTACAATAAAATCCCAAAGGCCACATAATTTGAAATTATGAAAGCATATCCTAGAGAATCTTCCATGATTCCGAAATATTGAAAAATAAGCACAACCGGCAAGCGAATAACCCAAAGACGAACACAAACAATAACCATGACAAGTTTTGTAAATCCTGAACCAATCAGCCCTCCAAAAAAAACTTGCTGTAATCCATATCCAACAGTTCCAATTGATGCCAATAACAAATAATCATTAGCATAACTTAAAACTTCAAAATCATCTGTAAAAAAAGCTGCAATACTTTCTCTGAAAGATATTATAATTACATTAATTGTAAATAAAACTATTAAAGACAAAAAAAACCCCTTCTTTAAGGCATCTCCTATTCTATCGAAATTTTTAGCTCCAAGGTTTTGCCCAACAATTGTAATAATCCCAGTACCAATACTCATTCCGGGAAGGAGCAAAAATGCAATAATACTATTTGTAAGTCCGTAAGCGGCTAAAAATTTAGGACTAATTTGAATCACAAGATAATTGAAAACCAAAAAAGAAAGAGAAGTCATAATCTGTCCAAAAGCTGCTGGGAACCCTAAATTAAAAATATTTCTCATTACAGCAATATCTGGCATCATATCCCCTAAACTTATCTTAAATCCACGATTTAATCCATAAGTTAGAAACAAATAAGAAAAAACTGTTACTAATTTTGAAAAAAAAGTAGCCCAAGCAGCACCAGCAATACCTAAATCAAAAGCAAACATTAAAATTGGATCAAGAATAAAATTAATAACATTTGCAATCAAAATTATTATCATCGAAATAATGGTTTCACCTTGAGAATTCAATATATATACAATAGAAATACTTAAAAACATTACTGGTATCGCATATGCTGTTACATAAAAATAAGACTTGGTAAGCTCCCTAAGGTCGCCCTTAACAGACATAAAATCTAGAATAGAATCTATAGATAGTAAAATAAAGACCATAACAAACAGAGATGATATGAAATTTAAAAATAATAATTGTCCTGCATATTTTGAAAACTTAGAAAATGTTCCCTCTCCAATAGCTTTAGACATCAATGATATGCTTCCCATAGCCATTCCCATAGCAAAAACCATAATAAGAAAATTAATAGGACCTGTAAGAGACAGTGCAGCAAGGGGAACAGCACCAAGCTTTCCCACATAAAACATATCTGTCAGTTCGTAAAAAGCCTGAATAACATTAGTCACCAAAATAGGGAAACTAACAACTGACAATACTTTATATAAATTCCCTGCCAATATTAACTCTCTAGTTTTAGCCTGATTCGTTGCCATATGAAGCTCGCCTTTCATCACTTATTTTTACTAAACCACAAAGTTTCTAAAATAAGTTATTTAATTATAATATCTAATTTTAAACCACAAACAAAACAGACTACTCAACTAGTAAACTTTTTGTGCTTCCAAGAACCGTTAAGAACAATAACAAGAGTAATAAAGAACCCAGCATAACTTGGAATTACAGCAAAAACCCAAATATACTCAAAAATTACACCAAAATATTTAATAATTAACATAATAGGCATTGCAACAAGCCACACTCTAGTAAAAGTCACAACCATAACTAAATTGGTTAAACCAGAACCAATTAGAGCACCCTGAAGAGCAAGTTGAAAAGAAAACCCAACACTACCAATCGCAATAAAAAATAGATAGTGATTTGAATATTCTAAAACTGTTTTATTGTTGGTAAACAAAGATATTAAAAAATTTCTATTGATAATTAAAATTAATGTTGTAGAAATAGAAACTAAGCCTATGACAAAAAATCCCTTGCGCAAAGCCTCACTGGCTCTTTTTATTTTACTTATACCTAGGTTTTGTCCGATTATTGTTGCTAAAGCAGAACTAAAAGCCATTGCGGGCAGAAATAAAAATGTATCTATCATGTTAGAAATACCGTAAGCAGCCAAAAAATCAGTTCCGATTGTTACAATAAATGAATTGAAGATGATGAAAGAAAAAGATATCATAGCCTGACTCAAAGATGCGGGAATACCTCCTTTGAGCATTCGAAGCAAGTAATCAAAGTTAGGAATTAAATCTTTAACATAAATTTTTAGACATTTATTAAAACAGAAAGCCGCAATGGGATAACTTATAACGGCAACCAATTTTGAAAAAAGAGTAGCCCAAGCAGCACCAGCAATACCTAGATCAAAAGTAAATATCAAAATTGGATCAAGAATAAAATTAACAATATTTGCAATCAAAATTATTATCATCGAAATCACTGTGGAGCCTATTGCATTTAGTATGAATACAATAGCCATGCTTAAAAACATTACAGGTATCGCGTAAATAGCTATAGAAAAATACTCTCTTGCATAATTTCTAAGCTCTCCTACAGCACCGATATAACCCAAAATCGAATCAATAAAAATGAATGCTAATAAAGCTACCAGTATAGAAAGAAGAAAGCTTAAGGTTAATAGCTGCCCTGAGTATCTAGCTGTTTTCTTGTAATTGCCCTCCCCAAAACTTCTAGCTATTAAAGACACGCTACCTATGCCCATACCCATCTCCAGAGAGACAATAAAAAAGTTTATGGGCCAAATAAGAGAAAGCGCACTTACATATAGAGTACCAAGTTTCCCTACATAAAACATGTCAGTTAACTCATAAAAAATCTGAATAATGTTAGTGACAACTAAAGGTAGACCGATGACAAAAATTACTTTGTATATATTTCCATTAATAACAAGATCTCTTATCTTATCTTGCTTTACTACCAAAAGCATTCTCCTTCAATAAAATAAAGCTTCTATTCTTCTGAAACTTTCTTGATCCTGGCCCCTAAAGAATTTAGCTTACTAACAACGTCCTCATACCCCCTCTCGATCTGATAAACATTTTGAATCTGACTCTCCCCTCTAGCACAAAGAGCTGCAATAAGCAAAGACATACCCGCCCTAACGTCAGGAGAAGATAGAATGCTCCCTTTAAGGATCGTTTTCCCCGTAACTACCACTCGGTGTGGATCACAAAGAACAATTTGAGCACCCATTTTTATCAGTTTATCTACAAAAAACATTCTCGATTCAAACATTTTTTCAAAAATAAGGACAGTACCCTGCACCTGAGTAGCAGTCACTATAACTATACTCATAAGATCTGTCGGAAAAGCAGGCCATGGCCCATCGTCAACTTTAGGAATATGCCCTCCAAAATCCAGCCTTACCCTTAAATCTTGCCTCTCCTTGACGTATATATTCTCCTCATCACACTCAAAATCAATGCCAAGCTTTGAATATACATGTTTTATTAAAATAAAATGCCTAGGATCAGCTCTATTGATCTCAAGCTCCCCTCCTGTTAAAGCAGAAAGGCTAATTAATGAACCTACCTGCATAAAATCAGCTCCTATACGAAACCTAGTTCCCCTTAGTTTTTCAACACCCTTTATTTTAATAATATTAGAACCAATACCAGCGATATTAGCCCCCATAGTATTTAGCATTCTACATAAATCTTGCACATGCGGTTCACATGCAGCATTCATTATCACGGTTTCCCCATAAGCAAAAACAGCGGCCATGATAATATTTTCAGTGGCAGTAACTGATGCTTCATCCAAAAACATCTCAGATCCATTCAGTTTATCTACTTCTAAAATAATCCGATGCTCGTCATCTATTAACTTAACACCAAGCTTTCTGAGCCCATAAAAATGAGTATCAAGTCTCCTCTTTCCAATAACATCACCACCAGGAGGAGCAATGTTAACCTTTCCACACCTAGCAAGGATAGGTCCAACAAATAAAATAGAAGCTCTAATTAGATCCGTTAAAGAAGAATCCATATCAGTCTTGGTAATATTTAAAACCTTAATTCTGACAGTATTACCATCTCTTAAAACCTCAGCACCCAAATCCTTTAAAATTTTTAAAATAACATCTACATCCTTAATATTTGGGATATTTTCCAAGACAACCTCTTCATCTGTAAGTAGAGCAGCTACAATACAAGGCAAAGCTGCATTCTTATTGCCACTAGCAGTTATTTTCCCACTTATTTTAAAACCACCCTCTACAAGATATTTATACATTGTTTCTCCTCCAGCTCGTGTGCAATATTGATCTGGCCATCAATATCTTAAATATCACTTTGACTTTCCAAACCGCCTTTAAAACTGATATACTCCCTTACATTCTCCACAAAAACAGCCTTACCATTATCATCAATCTCAACTATGGCGCCATTGAAACCAAGCCCTTCCCAAGATTCAGTAAATCGATTGTGTAGAAATCCTTTTAAAAATTTATCTATCTCAGGTTCAGGAACGCAACCAATAACACTATTTAAACTTCCAACCCTACCAAGGTCAGTGATAACAGCAGTGTCATCTAGAACTCGCAAATCGGCTGTTAATATTCTCTTTCCAATACCAAAACAAACACTAACTCTAGATTTTAAATAAAAAAACATAGCATTGGTTTCAGCCGTTGTGTTTGAATCAAAAAGTACGATTATGTTGCTTGTATGCAATTTTATTTTTTCATAAAGGTAATCAAAGGCAAAAAAAGGATTATTAAAGTTATGTTTCATAACACCAGTCTGTCCGACAAGTCTAACCACAGCAACTTTAATGCCACTAACGTTGTAAACAAAGTAAGAGTAACCCTTCAATCTAGCAGGATAATTTAGAGGCTTTAAAACAAAACTATATTTGTCAAGCTCACCACCCAAAGCAGACCTTGCGAATGCATTCTCTCCTAAAGTTAAGACATCAACACCATACTTTCTTAACAGAAAAACATGACGCTTACAAAGTCCTCTAAATCCGGTAGTAAAATTATTACCAGATACTACAAAATCAATTTTTTTGTTCTTTTTAAAAGTAGACAAAAACTCTTTTATAACAATAATACCAGGCTTGCCTACAACCTCCCCGGCAATTAAAACTCGCAAAGCCACTAAAACCTCTCTCTTTATTTATCTAGATTGAAAAACTTAGAAATAATACTTTTTGCAATAACGTTTGATAAAAAATAGCTTATGGTAATTGAAATAACAATCATCAATAAAACTAAAATGAACTGAAAAAAAGGAGAAACGATGATATTAAGTTTGGCTACAAAAACAAACTCTAGAAAAAAAACCAAAAGCATTAAAGACAAATTAGTCAATGAACACAAAATAAAACAGAAAATCTTCATAGGTTAATTCTTTCTATTCTTTATAAATAAATCACAAATTGCAAATAACCCTATACCTATGACAACATAGCTGTCTGCAAAGTTAAAAGTTGGCCATCTCTGGAGTCCAAAAATACCAAAAAATTTTACATCCAGAAAATCTACAACTCCTAACGGTCTACACAATCTATCAATAATATTTCCAATCCCACCAGATAAAATCAATAAAAGCGAAACCCTAATCATGCCATTTTTTTCGTTTAAGGAAAAATAAAAAACAAAAATTAAAACAACAATAGGAAGAACAAGAAAAAATAAATTCTTCAAATTATTATCCATACTAGATCCTATTGAAAATAGAATCCCAGTATTCCTAACGTGTATTATTTTTAAAAAATCTCCAAAAATAGATAAATATTCGGATCCAAGTTCAACGTATTGAACAATTAAATACTTAGATAATTGATCAAAAAAAACTAAAACAGAAATAAATACATAACTATTAATCAATCTGGTTCTACTCATACCCATACAAAACCCTCACAAACTGGTGTCTTTATCAATAAACTTAACTTGCAATTCTGCATAACTCCTAAAATACTCCATTAATTTTATCAAACCAAATGTTTCAGTAAAATAATGACCCGCAAATATTAAATTCACGCCACATTCTTCAGCTAAAGAATATATTTGATGAGAAGTGTCTCCTGTTATGAATAAATCAACGCCATGTCCCAGGGCTTCCTCAAAAAAAGAATACCCAGAACCACTAACAATAGCTACTTTACAAACATATTCCTTAAATTCTTTGTAATAAAGAATATGTTTATTGTGTACCCTAATCTTGTTGAGGATATCAGAGAAATTAGAGTTAGCAACGGAAATAACACCTAAATCAGCTCCCCTATAATTTGCAAACGGAATAGAATCTTCAAGCCCCAAAAAATCGGAAAACACCTTGCTATGAGAATAGATAGGATGTGCATCCATCGGTAAATGCACAGAGTAAAGAGCTATCTCGTTTTCAATAAGATACTTAATCTTTTCATACATCACAGAGACAATTCTCTCAGATTTCGACCAAAAAATACCGTGGTGAGTTATTAAAAAATCATAATCCCTAGCTTCTTTTAAAGTCATCATACTTGCATCAACAGCAAAAGCAATCCTGCTAACCCCGGTCTCCAAATTACCCACCTGAAGACCGTTAAGACCCTTGTCAATATCCTTAAAATCCTTTACCCGAAACATATCATCCAACTTGAATGCTAAATCTTTAACGTTCAAAACTAAACTCTCCAAATTGCAGCATAACTTCTCCCACTTTTGTGTTTCCTATGAGAATAAAGATTATGCCCACAATAGGTACAAAGCCCTGAATCCTTAATATCTAAATTAAAGCCAGAAACTAACTCTAAGTTAAAATCACCATTATCAAAGTAGATTCTATCATTTCTCCTACAAAAAGATACATCTAGCAACTTCTTACTAAATTTTGATTTTACCTTTACTAAAAATTCTGAAGAAATTTCATAACAACATGCCTTATTATAAGGGCCAAATACAACTCTTAAATCTCCAAAATTTGATCCCATTTTCTCAAACATAAGCAACATCTTAAGGATAATAAGTTTAAAACTCCCCCTGTATCCACTGTGAATAAGCCCGATATATTTTTTCACGCTATCAAAACAATATATCGGAAGACAATCTGCATAGTAAGCAAGAAGAGCAACATTATACGAAGAAGAAACAAGCCCATCGCCCACCTGAAAATTAACAAAATCATCAAAAACTTCATGCACAATATTTGTATGCAATTGTTTCAGATACTTTATTTTCTTGCCCCTGGGAATAAAACCCAACTTATCACTACTGATGCTTTTAACACTTAAATCAAAGGGTTGCTTGGTATAGATTAATTTAAATCTAGGATCCAATTCAAACTCGTAATGAAGATCCTTCTCAATTACCCTCATAGTCTAAACTCTTCACCAAGATAAAGCTTTTTAGCCTTTTCACTATTTACGATATAGGAAACATTCCCCTCATCAAGCACCTGACCCTGGTAAATAATGTAAGCCCTGTCTATTATATCAAAAGCATCTCTTACATTATGATCCGTAATTAAAACACCAATATTTTTACTTTTCAAAACCCTTATTATGTTCTTTATATCACCAATCGCAATAGGATCAATACCTGCGAAAGGTTCATCAAGCAATAAAAAATATGGGTTAACCGCTAAAGCCCTAGCTATTTCCGCTCTCCTTCTCTCTCCACCAGAAAGAGTATAGGCCTTTTGATGTTGTATTCTCTTTATCTCAAATTCTTTAAGCAAATTTACAAGCTCAATCTTACGCTCAGCTTGAGACAAGTCTTCTCTCCTCTCAAGCGCAACTAAAATATTATCTTCCACCGTAAGCTCCCTGAAAATAGAAGGCTCTTGGGGCAGATATACAATCCCTATCCGAGCCCGCTCATACATATTAAGACCAGAAACATCATAATTATTTATCAATACACGCCCACTATTAGACTTAATAAACCCAACAATAGTATAAAAGGTAGTAGTCTTACCGGCTCCATTTGGGCCAAGTAAACCCACAACCTCACCTCGGTGAATATCAATAGTAACACCACCAACGGCTACTTTCTCTCCGTACTTCTTAACAATATTATCTGCCTTAAGAACTACATCATTAACACAGCCAACATTAAGCCTTGCCTTTACCGATTTTATTTTATCTCTTTTCTTCAGAAACATCTTCTTCTATCTGGGTAAACCTACCCTCAACACGCCCTTCAAGATTATATTTATTAGTCTCAGTATTAAAAATTATTCTTGCCGCAGAATAATAATTATCATCTTGATAAATAACAGGAACCCCTTCAAGAACAATTTCTTTTTCTTCTTTATTATAAATGCCATTCTCGGCTCTTGCAAAAGTATCTCCTTTATATATCCTAACAGAATACTGCATAACATAAATGTTTGATTTATGTCCTCCCTCTAGCCTTTCAGCCTTAACAACAAGTTCATTTTCCAAATCCTCAAGTTCAACGTCTCTTTGAAGATAGAAATTATCCAATTTCCTATTAAAGAATAAAAATTGTGCCTTGACGTTCATTTTATTTTTGTAATCTTCATAATACACACTTCCACGCGCCTCAATATAAGAGCTACCCTCCCCATAAATTTCAATCTCATCAGCCCTAAGTTTAAAATCAGATGAAATCACCTCAGGATTTCCCTTAAGAACAACTCTCCTGTAAAGAGAAGACATAACCCCCTGGGAGAAATCCGCTTTGAAAGTAAAGCTACTCTTCTTTTGTTTTTGTGAACTGTTTTCTATTTTAGTTTCGTCAAGCCTCTTTTTATCTTGAGCATAGCTGCTAAACAAAGACATAAAAATTAAGAAAATAACAGCACTTTTCATCTTACTAGCCCTTCCATACCAGAGTAAAAATAAAAATGATTATGATTTAAAAAGTATGAAAACCCCTTTCCTTTTATACTGCTATCATCAAACCTGATTAACACTATCTCATTTGGTGGTGAAAGCATTTTCTTGTCATTATCTCTCCATAAAAGTCTATTGGTATTAATTAAATAATAATTGTTCGTGTCTTCTATTTTCAACTCCACAGAATCTTTCATATCTAAGTTTTTAGTGACATGAGACCCTTCTAGTTTATTAAATTTACCTGAGATTTTATTATCCAAAGAATGATACAAAAACCGTCCATTCTTCACCTCATAAATTTTATAATCATGAAAATAATTAAAACTTAAAGATTCCAGCACCGTTTGTTTCTTCCCACCCACAATGTTGTGATAACTAATCCCCAATATCTGTATTGAAGGAGTCCCCTTAACAGCTTCTGACCTACTAGAGTACTCATTGTAATCAAAAGTACAGCCTACAAGAAACAAAGACAATAAAAAGGAGAGAGGATCAAATCTCTTCACAAGAACACCCTGGACAAATTTACAAAACTCTCCATAGTTCCCTCAACGAAACAAGTAAACATTAAAATCTTGAAACAAACCTCACTAACCAAATTTAGGTAATCACATTCTACATCATCAAACCTAAAAACCCTATATTTTTAAATTGTCAAGGCTTCCATTGATGCTAAGATTCTTTAATCTGCCCCCAGAAAAAACCCAAGAATCACAACAAAATATTTCTCAAGATCCATCATAAAACTTATTTTACATACAACACGCTACTTAAATCGAATAAATTAAATTTTTATTATTTAACAAACTCATAATAACCTTGCATCAATCCCATAAAAATTAAAACTTTAAACTCAAAAAGCTAGCGTTTATCAAAAACAGTTCAATATGATTAAAAAGAGAAATACTGCCTTGGACAGTTTCTAAATAAATTATTTATCACTGACTTAGCCTAAATGTTTTCTACCCAAACATCAAAAATTAATCATAATAATGTTCAATCTCATCGTTCCTTTTATAAGCAAAAATTTCATTTTCTTTAAACCAAATCGGTATCTCACGAAGAGCATCTTCAACATTAGCTGCAGCATGAATGACATTATAAATTGAAAACTTTTTCTCATTTGCATAGTTAAAACTATGATAGGAAAAATCACCCCTTATTGTACCAGGGGAAGCCGTTTTTGGCTCTGTAGAACCACAAAGCTTTCTGACAACTTCAATAGATTCAACGCCTTCAACCACAAACGCAAACACCGGAGAACTCATTATAAAATCAATTAAAGACTGCCAAACAATTTCTCCATGCCTTGCAGCAATATCATCATACAAATAATGTTCCTCTGCCATTTTCCTATTAGCTAAAACCATCTTAGTAGCTACAATTTTTAACCCCGATCTCTCTAACCTAGCAATTACACTACCAATTAAACCTCTTCTAACACCATCGGGCTTAATAATACATAAAGTCTTTTGTATTAAACTAGACACAAAAACCTCCTCATTTTAAAATACAAGTCAAGCCAATTACAAATTATAATTAACCTTGTTAATAAATACCCGTTTCAAGACGCATACATTATAAAGACTAACAACAGGATAAAACAACTCACATGAATATTCCATTATATTTCAAGTAATATGCCTTACAATAAAATAAAGACCACCATAAGTAAAACTTATCCTTAAAATCATAAATTAAACTAATTAATTAATAACGATTGCTACTACACATCAAACCCATTCGCCATCCTGACAATAAATCACCATTTATATTTTAAGTCTTAGCCGAAATGCCCTAAGAGTAGTAACTTTGTCTGAACTACTAACACTTCCTCCAACAGGAAGCCCAGAAGCTATTCTTGTAACATTAATATCTAAATCCTTTAAAATACTCTTAATATAATTGGCTGTTACATCTCCCTCAATACTAAACTCTGTAGCAACAACCACCTCCAGTGCCCCAAGTCCTCTGGCATATCCTGCCAATTTATCAAGATTTAGTTTACCAGGACCAATGTCTTTTAAAGGATCAAGGTGTCCATGAAGCACAAAATAGACCCCATCGTACTCTCTGGTAGACTCAATAACTTCCAAGTCTTGTGGTGTTTCCACAACACAAATCAAGCCTCTATTTCTATTTAAATCTATACAAATGTCACAAAATTCTCCCTCAGTAAAATTATAACAATTCTTGCATTTCCTTATCCTAGAATGAAGATTAATTAAACTTTGACCAAGATTTTTCGCATACTCCTCGCTGCTAGATAAAATATCATAAACCATCCTTACTGCTGTTTTTTTGCCTATACCTGGCAACCTAGAAATTAAGTTAATTAAATCTTTTATAATCAAATCTTAAATCCCAAACGGAATAGAACCCATTGCCTTTGACTTTAGCTCTTCCTTAACCTTGAAAATGGCATCATTAAAAGCCGCCTTTATCATCTGCTCAAGAGCTTCATTGTCCAAATCACTAAAAAATTCTTCCTTAACTGTGACCTTTTTAACAAAAAATTCTCCATTCATCTCAACAACAATAACATCGCTCCCCGCTTTGCCATAAACAACAATCTGAGACATTTCCTTTTTAATACTGTCAACATTATCCTTAAGGTTTGACATATTTTTTAAAAAATCTAACGGATTGACTGCCATACTCTACTCCTTCACCTCAACTGCTCCAAAAATGTTTTTAATTCTCACCACGTCGCCTTCAAACCCATCATCACTATTATTAAAATGGCTCTGAAATACAACCTCTAATTCAGGAAATTCCTTGCAGAATTCAGTTCTTATCTCACCTTGATAAGCCTGAAGTTGATTATACTCAAATAGACTAAAAACTCTATAATAAAGTACACCATTCTCAATCAAAATCTCTCCCGAATACATTAGAGTTTGCACATACTTAGATACGAAATAAACAAACCTCTCCTTGATTTTATCACTCTCTTCTAACTTATTAAAGTCGTCTTCCGTCTCTATGAAAATATCATCAATAGAATCAGAATCTAAATTTTCAACAGGCTCCACCCTAGATTTTAAGGAAGCAAAACCACTTTTATCTGACTCATCCATTGCGTCAACACTTTTTACCCCCAAGTCTAAGTCAACATCAGCTACGCTAAGCCCAACCTCACTACAAACTCTATCTTCAATGCTTTGTATTTGTTTAATTAAAACATGATTTGGTACATAACCCTTAATTCTAACTATTTTAATAAGACTAATCTCAAGTTCATACCTAGGATTTACCGAAAACTGCAAATCCCTGTAAGTGTCAAGCAATATACTAATACTCCTTTCAACGTGGTTTAAATCAAACTCTAATAATTTTGATTTTAAAGACTCAGATTTAACCCCAATAAAAGCAAGTTTTTTAATATCTAGTTTCAAAAACAATATTTCTCTAAAAAATTCAATTACATCAAGAAGAAACTGCTCACATGAAATCCCCGTCAAGAAAGCTTCGTCTAGGACATAAATCAACTCTTTTAAATCCTCATCAAGGATACTTAATGCTAATTTTTCCAAAAATTCATCACTAGCCAATCCCATCTTAGATTTTATTTGTTCAAGCTTTATATCAGAATTGCTAAAAGAAACAATTTGATCAAAAAGTGTATAAGAATCTCTTACGCTCCCTCCGCTCTTGTATGCAATCCATGTCAACGCTTCGTCTTCATATTTAATATCATCTTCAAGACAAATTCGCTTTAACATCTCATAAATCTTATTTAAAGGTAATAGCCTAAAATTAAAATGTTGACATCTACTCTTGATTGTATCGGGAAGTTTATGTACTTCTGTAGTCGCAAAAATAAAAACAATATAACCAGGGGGTTCTTCGATTGTCTTTAAAAGGGCATTAAAAGCGGAGTTTGAAAGCATATGCACTTCATCAATAATATAGATTCTATAATTCGAAGTAGCAGGAGGAAACATTATTTCTTCCTTAATTTGCCTAACATCTTGTACAGAAGTATTTGAGGCACCATCAATTTCAATAATATCAAGACTATTGTCATTATCAATGGACTTACAACTGCTACATACTCCGCAGGGAGTAATCGTTGGACCTGTTTTACAATTTAAACACCTAGCAAAGGCTCTTGCAGAGGAAGTCTTACCAACACCTCGTGGACCTGAAAATATGTAAGCATTAGCTATCTTATTGTTTTCTATTGAATGTTTTAAAGTCTCAGCAACAAAATCCTGTCCCTCAAGAGAATTAAAATCCCTAGGACGCCTCTTAATAGCAGTGCCCCTTAAAGATATCATCTCATCTCTCCATACACAAACAAAATCTCAATCCAAACCCTAGATGCAAAAACACAACTCACTAAATAGAAAAAGACCACTTTTTAAACGACACAGCGCACCGTTAATACCCACAAAGTGCCAACCCAAAGAAAACATTACCTACCCAAACAAAGCTAAACCTAAGACGTACGCACTCACCAAGCAATTACTTACCGCTGCTACCTTCCAGTCCTGACGGGATTAGGCAATCCTTAATAGTGCGGGTCCTAGGAATCGGAAAGAATGGGATTCGAACCCATGATACACTTACATGTATACACGCTTTCCAAGCGCGCGCCTTCAGCCACTCAGCCATCTCTCCAAACTCAGCAACTTCCGTGCCCAAGAGGACTCGAACCTCTGACCTTCAGAACCGCAATCTAACGCTCTGTCCAGCTGAGCTATGGGCACAACAAATATTAAATTTATTGTAATAAAAAACATTATTTATTACAATAAATTTAACTTACAAAGCACAAACAGATATCTGTCAGGTATCTTTAGGTTCAAGAGCTTAGGAACAATTATTTGCTAAAGGAGAAACGGATGACGATCAAATTTTCAGCTATCATTACAGTACTTTTGTTGCTTATTTCCTGCTCAAAATCAGGAAAAGATACAGAAAAAAATGAAATCAGTATTGAAACAAAAATTATAAAAAAAACTGACACTGATCAAAATAACAATATCTTTCACATAGATGCCCAGGTTCCAATGATATTAGGATTAGATCTTGGTCTTGAAAACCTTATAAAAGAATGGAAAGTTTATAAGGAAAACGCAAGTTTAGAGAAAAAAAACTCAAAAGAAACTGAGCATGAATATTTTTATCATTCTGAATTTGAAATATTTAAAAATGAAGACCTTCAAATAACATCAATCCTGTACTCACAGTACACAATAGAACAAGGGGCTGCAAATGGAATTACAACGTACCATCCCATCAATCTGAAGGGAAATAGAATAATACAAATATCAGACATCATTTCAAAAGACCAATTAGATTCTTTGATTCAAGTACTGAAAGAACAAGTGAAAAAAGAAATTAAAGAGTTTGGCAGAAGCACTCTCAATCACGACCTATTTAACAATAGCTATGAAGAGATCTTTCAAAAAAACAAATACTACTTTAAAAACAATAATGTAATTTTCTTCTACGACCCACTTACAATAAGCAACCATGCAAGCGGAAAGATCGAATTTACATTTCCAATCAACAAAAACACCGAGAACTAGAAAACCAATGCTCAGCTCTGGGTGTCCTATAACCAAACGGAGAGGGTGAGATTCGAACTCACGGTAGGTTCACACCTACGACGGTTTTCAAGACCGTAGCATTCAACCACTCTGCCACCTCTCCCGAATCACTACACATTTTTAAATCAAAGAAATTCTCGTCAAGGCACTCAACAAGAGATCCTACGGAGAGAATGGGATTCGAACCCATGGTCCCCTTTTAAAAGGACAACTTCTTAGCAGGAAGCCCCATTCGGCCACTCTGGCATCTCTCCTTAAGTACTAATAAATAGTATATTAGACAAATAACAATGTCAACAAACAATACAAATGCTCATATTAACAATTAATGCTAAAATCCCTATAAGCACCAATTAAATCCTTAATTTCTTTAACTGAAACATCAGTGTTAATGCTCCCAAGCTCATTTAATAAAATCTCTCTAGTAATAGAAATTTCATTACTGTTAACTCTAAGCTCAATGTGTTCGTCCTTAATTTTCCAAATATATGGACAAATTCTAATATCATAATCGAACACAAAAACAGGATCTTTTAAATTTAAGGAATTATCAATAAAAAACAAATACTCTAATACCCAATTACCCTTTAAAAACATTGCCAACTCTTCTAAAAGTTCTTCAATCAAAACATCTTCCCTAGCCTCAAGTAACTTTAAAAATTCGGAGTAAATTCCTGGTTTAAGTGCGCAAAGCTTTTTCATATAAAAATATGCGTCTTCAAGATCACGGTTCCTTAAGAAAAACAAAAAAGCATAAAAACAAACCAAGTCCATATCAGGGTAATCCAAGACCATTCTCTCAATAGCTTTCCTAGGAGAAAAATTTAAGAGATCTACCGTAGCTATGTGCATATTATATATTGTATAAATATTGGGAAAGCTTAAGATAGCTCTCACGTAAGATTTGGTAGCCTGTGTCATGTTCCCTATTTTATGCAAAACGGTGGCTCTATTATGCCAAATATACTTAGAATAACTAGAGTCCGTTAAAAACCTCTCAGAAAGCTTAACCGCACTTCCTATCTCTCCTATAACGTAGAGGTGGTATATTAAATAGTTAACAACAAGAGCAAGATTAGCTCCGCAAAAACTCTCCTCAATTTCTAAAGGCTTTGCGCCTTCAAATGCAAAGTTGTTCTCTAAAATCCATCCATTTAATTTAACAAGAGGATTATCTTTGTCTATATCCATGGCCCTAAGGATACTACGATTGGCATCTTCTCTTCTGTTTAACATTTCAAGCAAAACAGCAGCATTATTAACAGCTTGAATAAGACTAGAGTTTTGCTCACTAGCCTTTAAAAAACAAGCCAGAGAATTTTCGTATTTTTTTAGTCCAAAATAAAAAACACCAAGATTATAATTTTCAAAATAATTCAATTCATCAACATGTCCTTCAAATTTGCCATAATTTAAAAGCTTAATTAAAAATCTACACTCACTCAAAACAGGATAAGTATCTAAAATATACAAAAGTGCCTTATAATCCTTAAGTCTAAAATAAATTAGAGCTTTAAGGGATAGAGAATCAAAATTATCGTCAAAAACATCCAAATTGAGAAGAGCATTTGTGAAATCGCCCTTCTTATAAAACTCCAACGCCCTCTCAAAATCACCATTATTCATACTTTTTAAATATCTCCATAGGCCTTACGGAAATTTCTTTTGAAAATGAAGTTTCATTTACTCTCTTGTCTAAACTATAAGAAGCAACACTAATGTAATAAAGTCTCCCATCCTCAAGTCCTGTAATTTTGAAAGCAGTTTTATTGCCTACATCAATAGGAGACGACAACACACCCCCAGATTTACCATGATAATTACCAGGACTAGACCCTATGTAAATGTAGTAACCCAAAATATTGCTACTAATGACAGGAACCCATTCAATAAATACCTCTCCCGAACTTGGAACAGCTTTTGTTATCACAGGCGGGAAAGGAGCTGCTTCAGGTATATAAGTAAGCATCATGCTATAAAGAGCTGGGCTATCTAGAGGATTGCCATTAGGATAAAATTCAACCTTAAGCTGTATATATTTTGACACACTAGATTCAGGAAATCCTATCTTAGGGTCAAAATGAATCCAATCCCCCGTCAAATTCTTCCTGATTCCTCCCCCCCTCACATTTGTCCCATAAAACACCTTGTTATCTAGCCTATAGTAATAAACAATCTCTGTATCTTTAGGTTTCATACTGTCAAAATCAATAGAAAGAATTTGAGAATAATCCTTAGACAACCTTATCGGTTCGGTAATAATGTACCCCTTATCTCTTGAGAAAAAAGCATTACTTACTTCCTCGAAACTCTTATGAATTTCAAAATTTTCAATAGCTCCTGTAAAATACTGCCCTAAAGTAAAATCAATAAAATTACCAATACTTAATAAATAACCAGAACCCTCTCTTCTATCGTTCGTAACATACTCTACAGCTTGTGGTCTAGAATCTATTAAATATTCGAGCAATCCCTCTTTCTGCTTATACCTTATGGTATGTAAATGCCATTCTTTTGGAACAAAATCGTCATCACTTTTTATCTTAACCTTAATAGGATCTCCTCTTTCATTCAAAAATACATTGTTAAAGCTCCAAACAAAAGTTCCTTCTTCACTCTCCAACCGAATAGCTTGGTCCAACCAAGCGCCCTTGACATTCTTATATCCATTCCAACTCACAATCATTTCTCCGGTAACAGAAGTGGTACGGTACAACCAAAACTGAATGGTAAAATCGGAAATCACGTTGCCTGAATAAAAAAAAGCCTTCTTAGTTATTGGCCTAAGCCTAAGAGTGTTTCTACTTGAATAAAAAATTAAAGAATTACCTGAAATGTTATGAAAAGAATTTGAAATCTTGGCATTACTTGAGTCAACAAAATAATTTAAAGAAGTATCTTCAAGAAGACTATCTTTCTCAATTTCCAACCGCAAATCAATGTTACTAAAATCCAGAACACCCCTATGTCTATCCAAATAAATTCCAAGAATGCCCCTATTATCCTTCTCAAAGCTAACATTATGAGATTCCTGAATAAACTTAAAGCCCTCTTTCGAATCAAGAATTAACTTAAGCTCTTGCGAAAAAACGCAACCAAAACACAAAAAAAACAACAAAAATGCAAAAACAAATCTCATTACAACATACCTTCAGCTTTTCAAATACAAAAACAACGCGCTTAACAATTTACCCAGACATGATATAGTATTATATCACAAAAGTAAAAATGATTACTTAAACAAGCAACGGTGAGGCAACATGATCGAACGTTTACAGGGCTTGTATGAGAAAGTACAGAGATTTCCGACTACTAGTGGGTGTTATAAAATGTACTCTGCATCCGGTAGGATACTGTACATTGGGAAAGCAAAAAATTTAAGAGCAAGAGTAAAGAGCTATTTCCTGGAAAGAAATGGCCACAAAACAAAAATACTGATGAGAAATGTAGAAAGAATAGACATAATTACTACAAATAGTGAATATGAGGCTTTACTTTTAGAATGCAATTTGATAAAAGAGCACAAACCGGACTACAACATCAAGTTAAAAGATGATAAGGGATACCCTATGATAAGAATAACTCGCGAAAAGTATCCAAGAGTCTTTAAAACTAGAAAAATAATAAATGACAGAAGTGAGTATTTTGGGCCATATGTTAATGCAAAAAACTTAGATCTAGCACTAGATCTCATTAATAAAACGTTTAAAACTAGAAAATGCAAAAGTAAATCAAACACTCCATGTCTTTACTTTCACATGGGCCAATGTCTTGGAGTGTGTTACAGAGATGACCTTGAAGAAGAATACGGAAAGGAAATAAACAAAATAAGATCAATATTAAGTGGAAACATATCTGAACTTCTAGATGAAATTGAAAGAAAAATGAAAGAGGTAATTAAAAAAGAAGATTTTGAACAAGCAATAAAATTAAAAGAAACTAAAAAATCGTTAATAGAATTAAGTCAAACTCAAATAATTACAAAAATTAACAAGCTGAGCGCAGACTACGTATACATTTACAAATCCGCCACGCTAAATGTTATAGTAATACTTAAATACAGAGACGGAAAATTAGTAGAAAAAGATATCAATTTTGACGAGAGTATATATGAAGAGGACGAACTAGTAGCAGAATTTTTAGTTCAGTACTACACCTCCGTGAACATGATAGTACCCAACAAGATATACGTTTTCAAAGATATTGAGACTACAAATATTACTAAACTAATAAGTGAACTTAAAAACACACAACCTGAGATCATTTATGAAGAGTCTAGAAATACCGTAAAAATAATGGAAATGGCAATTTCTAATGCAGAAATCGCACTAAAAGAATATGAAAATGAGAAGAACAAAGCACTAGAAAATTTAAGAATTATTCTTGAAATGAAAAAACTCCCAAAAATAATTGAGGGATTTGATATTTCCCATATTAATGGACACAAAACAGTAGCATCTTTGGTTACCTTTTTTATGGGGAAACCCCTCAAAAGTGGATATAGAGTTTATAGAATAAATTCATTAAGCAACGGAGAAATTGATGATTTTAAGTCAATAAGAGAGGTTGTATCGAGAAGATATACAAAGCTAATCAATGAAAATTTAGAACTTCCTGATCTAATCTTGATAGACGGAGGTAAAGGGCAATTAAGTTCTGTTTACTCTATATTAAAAGGATTAAAAATTGCAGATAAGGTAGCTATTTGTGCACTAGCAAAAAGAGAAGAAACAATATTTGTACCAAACAAAACACAAGGCATTAACCTTGCAGAAGGGAATCCTGCTCTTAGAGTATTACAAAATGTTCGAGATGAAGCTCACAGGCGAGCAAACAAGTTTAATAGTATGCTAAGCAGGAAGATAAAGTTAAGTTACAGTGACATAGAGGGAATCGGTGAAAAACTTGCAAAAAATATTTTAAAAACACTTGGAACACACGAAGATATATTGTCCTTAACTGAAAATGAAATAGCTGAAAAGATGAGTATTAATATTGAGCTCGCAAAAAAAATAAAAAAATTTTCAGAAGAGAAACACTTACAAAATAAGGGGTTATAAAACAATCTGCTCTTATAAAATTTGCATACAACGATTTCATTACAAGTTAATTGGCCTTAATCTGACCTTCCTTTAAGTCAACAATATCATGACTGCCTGACGATTTTTGAGATATTCCAGGAGATAATTTTAAGAAAAGTTCACCAAGCACCTTATTCCTGCCAGATGTGGTTGAAACATCTCCCAATAGGTCTATTTTATACTTACCAGCCTCTGTTTTTACCAGATTAAATGTGTGTAAAACTGAAACATAATCTAAATCACTTAAACTATTTACAACATCATTTATCACTTTATCAAATAGACTTTTACGTTCATGTACTGAAAGATTTTTTATGCTTCCCAGTTCTGATTCCAATTCTTTAAGCCTATTTAGAAATTTTTCCATGCCACTTTTAAATTCAATATTTCTAATCTCAACCTTAAAATTAACCTCATCTGCAGCAACGGTTTTATCTTTAATTACATATTTCATGTTATTAAAAAACAATGGATAAAGAATAAAGTCATCTTTTGCCTCTTTTGCAAGCCCAGCAATCCTTGAAGCCATGTCATCATCATTGGCAATATTGAGAAATCCATAAAACTTTTCAGGATTATTTTGCAAATCTTTAACAGAATCCAAAAATTCCACCAGTACAGCCCGCTCAGCCTCATGCTTTGACACACAAGAGACAAAAAAACACACGAATAAAGCCAAAAACTTAAATTGCGCAAAACTCAAACCAGACCCTTTCAATCTGAAACCAAACATTGTTAAAAATCACACCTAAATTTAGAAGAAAAATTGCTAAGAATGGTCTCATCTCGTCTCAATAGTACAAAGACCATAAAATATGCTAAATTCAAATGTAAATTCTTACCATAAATTCTTGAATACAAATCAAACTTATGAAATGCCTTTAAAACAAATTTAATATCAAAATCTGAATAATTTTTAAGTCCTATTCTATAAATTTTCTCTAGCGAGGAAAATATTTTATTTTTCTTAAAAACAACTGAGATATTACCTGAATTTTGAAAATCTATCTTTATCTTTAAAAGCTTCCTAAATTGCCAACCAAGACTCATCAACAAACTAACAAAATCTTCTCCTTGATCTAGAATGGATTTAACCTTAACTAAAGAACTCTCCATATCTTTTTTTAAAATTGATTCAAACAAAGAAAAAGAATTCTCCGGTCTCACATAGCTAATCCAAGAATTCACATCATGTTCATCAATAGTTTTATTCTTAATAAGAAGAGAAAGGGAGTTTACATAAAATTTCAAAATTTTAGTATCTGATTCCAGCATGAAAAGCATTAAGTTTATGGCCTTATCTGTAACTTTCACACCAAGCTCAAAAAAACTTTTCTTCACGAACAAAAACTTATCAGGATTGGATAACTCATAAAAAATTTTCTTAATTAGCTTCAAAGAATTCTTAGGATCAAAGCTAACTGAATTTTCAACGGACACAAAAATAACAATCTTATTTAAAGATTTCGCAATGGTACTATAGATTAATTCTAATTCCTTCTTGTTTTTTAAATTCTCAGCTTCATAAACAATAAAAACCTCTTTTTTTGCAAAAAAAGAATTAGTTAAAAGCAACTCAGAAAGCTCCACTGAAGACAAATCCGACAGAAAAACTTTATTCACCGCCAAATCACCATGCGAAGCGCTAAACTTCTTTAAAATATCCTCTAAATAAGCTTCCTTTAACCCCTGCTCTTTGCCCAATAACAAGTAGACTTCTTGCATGTAAACAATATTATAATTCAACTGACAAATATATTATACTTTAATCGTTAGGGCAGGAAAATGAGAATTGCAATATTTACGGACACATATCTTCCAGATAAAAACGGGGTAGCAACGTCTATAAAACAAATTAAGGAAGGTTTCGAAAAAAAAGGACATGCTGTTTACATTTTTTGTCCGAATTCCAGAAGAGCACCTTTAAAGGAAAATAATGTTTACCGTTGTCTGTCAATCAAACTTAATCATAAGGTAGATGCTAGAATAGCCTTCCCAAACAAATCACAAATAAGAAAGGTAATACGTGAATATAAACCTGAAATAATTCATACCCACTCCGAATTCACGATGGGCAAGATTGGGAAAAGAATGGCTTTGGAACAAAATATCCCAATAGTGCACACAAATCATACAATGTGGGATTTTTATCTACATTATTTAGGAGTTTTAAAATATTTAACCAATCCAGACAAAATAATGAAAAATTTTTACTCTCAAGTACATCATTTTATCTATCCATCAATTAAGGCACGGGACAAGTATTTTAAGCTTGCAAAACAGTCCGATTACAAAATAATTCCAAATGGAGTTGACAGAGATCTTTTCATAAAACATATGGATATGGATACAACAAAGCGAAAAGAAATTTTAAACAAACATGGACTATGTGAAAATGATAAAATCATAGTATTTGTTGGCAGGTTAAATAAAGAGAAAAATATACACTTACTAATAGAACACTTAAGAAAACTTTTGGTTTACAACGAAAATTATAAATTAATTCTTATAGGAAAAGGACGAGAAGAAAACGAGATAAGGCGTTTTAGACAGAAGTTTGAACTTGAAAAACAAATAATACTTATTGGAACAGTTCCATGGGAAGAAATGTATTACTACTATAAGATCTCTGATGTCTTTGCAAGCTTATCAAAAAGCGAGGTGTATCCAATGACAGTAATTGAAGCTTTAACCGCTGGAATACCTGCTGTACTTATTAACGATGTAATATATAAAGACGTAATCTCACAAGGTAAAAATGGCTTCTTAATAGACAATTATGAAGATATACACAAATACATTAACGAAATAATAGGAGACGAGGAGAAACTGAAGGCTTTTAAGAAAAACACAGAAGAAAGCTCTTCCTCCTTTTCAAGCTCGTTTTTCATAGAAAAAATTGAAGAGTACTATTGTGAAATAATTAAGAGTCATATTACTAACACAGTTTGTTAAAATCAATAATATGAATGGGGAATTTTATTCCCATGTTGACCAAAACGACCTTGATGTTTTCTGCTATGAAATACTGAAAATCCCAGAAAAGTTCAGTATTTACAAAACATCTTACCTGCATAACCATGTAGTAAGGGGTATAGCTTTCTACAACAACACTAGGATCTACAATGCCATATAGCTCTTTGTCCAGTGAAAACGCCAAATTTTCTATTCTATCTTTAAGCAACCCAATATCTGTATTATAGGGCACCTGGAAGCTAAAAGAAATCCTCCTTTTAGGATTTGTAGAAAAATTAACAACTGATGTGTTTGTAAATTTACTATTTGGAACCTTTACAACCTTGCCATCCACAGTCTTGAGTGTAGTAAAAAATATCTGAACATCGTCTACTTGTCCCTCAACATCATCACATTTAATGTAGTCCCCGATTTTAAAAAAATTAGAGTTTAGAACAATTAAACCACTAACAAAATTAGATAAAATTCCCTGAGCAGCAAGCCCAATTGCAATGCTTAAAGATCCAAATACGGCAAAAATTGAAGTTGTAGAAAACCCAAGATAAGGCAAAATGATCAAAATTAAAACCATATCTACCATTACTCTAAACAGAGACTTTAAAAAATTAAAAACAGTAGAATCTAGCTTTGTCTCCAACTTTGCTCTTTCTAAAGTTTTAAAAAATAACTTACTCAATTTCTTAATAATAGTCCTTAGGCAATACCATACAAAAACCGCCATAAGAATTTTAAACCCGTAGCCTATTACGCTCTCAATAACTTTATTAACATAGTTTTGAAAGACAAATACCTCCTTAACTACGTTAGATGTTATTGGTTGATCACTCATAAGCGAGCAAATTATAGCATATAAAACAACACAAAATAAAATTCTGCAACATGATATAATTACACCCGATATGCCAGTCATTAAATTTAAAGTGAGGGACTCATGAAGGAACCAAGAGAGGGGTCATATGGTTTATTTAAGTTATTCTACCTCGTACTTAAAATAACGACACTGACTATCGGGGGAGGCTTGTTAATAATATCTGAACTGAGGAAAAAAATCGTGAATAACAAAAAATTAATATCTGAAAAAGATTTCAATGAAATACTTGCCACATCCAATGTAGTTCCCGGAGTAACTGCCATAAACTTTGCGTTCTTAATTGGGAAAAAGCTTAAAGGCTTTAGGGGGGCAATCTTATTAACTATAGCTGGGATCTTGCCTTCCATAGTCGTAATAACAGTACTAGCAATCTATGTAACTTTAGATTCAAATAACATTTATTTAGAAAAATTTCTTGAGGGGGCAAAAATATCATCAACCATACTAATGTCAATAGTTATACTTGAATTCTCAAAACAAATGCTGAGGAAATCAATAATCAAATGGGTAACATGTTTGGGAGTAACATACATAATATATGGATTACGTATAGACATAACATACATACTGCTAGTCTTCTTACTCGTGTGTTTTACAACACATACAATAAAGAAAAGATTTTTTCAAAACAAGGCTCAAATTTGACTTTAATAAATCTGTTTATAACTTTCTTTAAAATAGGAATTCTAAATTTCGGTGGAGGGAATGGAATTACGGCAATAATTAATAAAGAAATAATTACTAATAAGCAATGGATAACAAAGGAAGAATTTATCAATATTATTACAATATCTAGAATTACTCCTGGGCCCATTGCTACCAATATAGCAACATATGTGGGTGCAAAAATTGCCGGAGTTAGTGGTGCCGTCGTTGCCACAATAGCATTAATCACCGCACCGTTACTAATTATTACACTTGTCACACTGGTACTACATAAAATAAGTTTTCTAAAGTATTATCTTGAAAGCTTAAGGCCTGTAATTATAGCATTGTGGTTGATTACCGTATTTATTTTACTTGAAAGTATATTCATGAGAATAGGTGATAGTGGTACAGAATTTTTCAAGAGCTTTTCACTTGCAGCACTAAATTTAATTATTTTATTAGTTTACAAAAAAATTAGCCCTGCAATCCTGATAATATCTAGTGGAATACTATATATTTTTATGTAGAGATGATTAAGCAAACCCTGCAACTAGCACAAAGGTTGCACATATCCCAGATAAATACAATCAAAATGCTAAGTCTTGATACAAAGGCTCTGGTAAAGATTATACTGAATGAGGTTGAAAATAACGAATACCTTCAAGTAGACTCAAATCAAATATTTTTTGAAACACTGCGAACCTATAAGTTTAGGAAATTTTTCTATAAAGAAGATGACAATACTAAAACCCAATACGAAATTGCACTGGAGAAAATATCAATTAAACCATCTCTTAAAGAACATCTTTTATTCCAACTAAGAATTCAAAAATTGAGTAAAGATGAGATTAAAATAGGAGAAACTATAATAAACAATTTAGACAGCAAAGGATTTCACATAATCAATCCCTATGAGTTATTCAAAAAGGAAGATTGGCCACAAGTCACTCAAATAATTGAACTAATTCAAAAATTTGATCCCATAGGAATTTGTGTATTCAACATAATAGAATCACTAATACTGCAAGCAAGACACCATAAATTAGACAGTAATGTAATTAAAATTCTTGAAAGAGCAGATTTACTGGATAATGGTCAAGAAAAAATAAAGGAAGAACTTAAAATTAATACTGAAGTTTTCAATCAAGCTCTTGAAACAATTAAAACTACGCTTAATCCTAATCCAACATTTGAATTTAAAGATATAAAAGACACAAATCACTGCATTGAACCTGACATCATCGTCATAAATAAAGATAATAAACTTAAGATAAAAATTAAAGAAGTAAACATTTTTAAAAAAGAGTTAAGAAAACCTGAAGTTAAAGATTTAAAAAAATATAGGCAAGCAAAATGGCTGATTGAATCTTTAAGATACAGAGATGAAGTACTAGCTAAAGTAGCAATAGCTATTTTTACACTGCAAAAAGAATTTTTACGAAGAGGGTTTAAGAGTCTAAGACCAATGAAACTGGCTGACATATCTGAAAAAATTAACCTATCAAAATCAACGATATCAAGAACAATAAAAAACAAATATCTAAAATTCGACTGGGGCATAATCGCTGTTAGAAAATTATTTAATTCAGCAGGGGGAGCAAAAACAAATGAATTTTCAAAATTAAGTATTAAACTAGTAATAAAAGGAATTCTAGCCAAAGGTAAAAAGGTGTCTGATGGTAGAATTTCTGATATACTGAAATCCAAGGGAATCTCTATTTCAAGAAGGACCGTTAACAAGTACAGGAATGAATTAAAACTTGAGGGGGAGGGTTATGGAACCTAAAATACAAGCTATCAACTATCACTTGAGTGCTGCTACAGAGGATTTTATTTTAAAAAAGTTAGGTAAAATTGGAACTCATATCAAACAAAACTCAGAAAGCCTAAAAATCACAGTAAAAAAAGAGAACGATATTTTTGACATAGATGCCCATCTTCATTTTAACTGGGGCAAAATAATCCACATTGAAGAAAAGGGTAAGGAGTTGTATCCACTAATAGAAAGCCTGGTGGATAGGCTTCAAAGCACGGCAAACAAAGAAAAAAATAAAAAAGAAAATAATAAGTAAAATTAAATGCAAACAGTAGAAATCGAGATAACCAACAAAGAAGGCATTCATTCAAGGCCGTCTAGCATGATTTCGTTGCTTGCAAGTAAGTATCCTTCCTGCGATGTAAAATTGGTCACAAAGGACGGCAGGCAGGCCGATGCTAAATCTACGGTTGAAATCATCATACTCGGAGTCATATATAGACAGAAGATAACCATCACAGCAAGTGGAGAGGGAGAGAACGAAGTCATTGAAAACCTATCAAAACTATTAAAATCAAATTTTAAAGAAGAGATTAAATAATGAATGTAAAGTTCCTATATAAAATATTGCTCATTCTAAACCCCATGGCTGCATTTGGAACACTAGACTATGTGCAAGATGCGAGCCATCATGTTGAAGCTAAAATGTCTTCGTTTGTAATGACTCTGGCTGTTATCGTAATTGGCGCCAGTTTCCTTGGTAACCTAGTAGGGAAATTCGGGATACCTAAAGTTATAGGACAAATAACGGCCGGGATTATCTTAAGTCCGACGTTTCTTGGAAAGACTAAAATACCTTTGTTGTTTCCATTAGGAATTACTCGCGTTGGGGACAATTACCTAATAAACGAAGAAATATTTGCAGTCTCAACAATAGCTTCAATCATTCTTCTCTTCACAGCAGGCCTTGAGACTGATCTAAAGCTATTTCTTAAATTCCTACCTCGTGGAGGGCTAATAGGAGCTACAGAGGTCATTGGTACCTTTTTAAGTTTCGTACTAGTGTCTACGATTCTTTTTGATGTCCAACTCATTAGTCCCACATCTCTTTTTATAGGGATCATTGGAACCCCTACCTCAGCAGGGATTGCTGCTAGCATACTCTCAGCTAAGAAAAAGATGAGTACCTCGGAGGGAGTTACAATAATATCTACTTCAATAATTGATGATGTCCTCTCCATGATAATGCTAACAAGTGTAATAACAATAGCAAGGTCAATCTCAGAACTTGATATTGCAAGTTCAATTATGGCCACAATCCAGAACATACTGATATGGCTCTGCCTAACATTCATATTGATTTTACTATCAGAACCAATCTCAAAATTACTTAAAAGGTTAAATAGTGTTACTCTAGCTACTGTCATAACTATTGCCTTAACTTTTATTGTCTCAAGTTTTTTCCAAAATTTAGGAATGTCATTTGTGATTGGAGCCTATGTATTCGGTCTTGCCATGTCAAAAACAGATATTGTATATGTAATTCAAGACAAATTGACAATATTTGAAAGATTTTTTATACCAATATTTTTTACATCAATAGGACTTATGGCCGATATTAACGAAATACTATCAAAAGAAGTTCTGGTATTAGGAGTCCTGCTTAGTTGCGTAGCAATAGCAACTAAGCTTGTATATTGCTTTATCCCAGCATGTTTCCTAGGGTTTAATAAACTTGGTGCATTAAGAATAGCTTTTGGGATGATTCCAAGGGGGGAGATATCATTAATTATTGCAAATGTAGCACTTTCTTCCGATTTCATAAGTCAGAAAATATTTGGAATAGTCATAATAATGGTTTTCTTGCCAACAATAATTTCAACACCAATAATAAATCTGCTGTTTAAAGTAAACAAAAATGGATTAAGAAAATTGTTAAGAACAGAAAAAAATACTCAAATTACAGTATCATTTGCATATGATAATTTAGCAAAAATACTCACTTGGGATTTAAAAAATGAACTAAGGAAAGAGGGGTTTTTCACTCAACAAGTAAAGAATGATTTCTCACAATACATCAATGCAAGACGAGACGACATTTCTTTATCAATCAAAAGAGAGGGAAGTAAAATTACATTTGAATGCCCAAATAAACATTTAATGATAATACAAGACCTATTCAGGGAAACCATTCTACATTTAGAAACAATAACTGAAGAGGTTAAAACCGTTTCTTTGAACGCAAAAAAATTGGACTACTCAATAAATTATGACAAAATACTGAGGAACATTAAACTTAATAAAAGAATTAAAAGGGAAAACATTATTCTAGAGTTAAAAGCAACAAATAAAATCGAAGCATTAAGGGAACTCTTAAGTGTAATAGAAGTTGAAATTGACAAGGAGATGATACTGCAAGATTTAATGGCAAGAGAAAAGATCATAACTACAGCACTTAAAGAAGGATTTGCAATCCCACATTTGAAGACCAATTTAATCAAAAAGATGCATATAGCTATAGGAATAAGCCATAATGGGATTGATTTTAATGCTATTGACAAAAATCTAAGCCACATATTCATATTAATACTATACCCAGCAAAAGATTATGTTAACTATCCTCCCATTTTAGCATCTATTGTAGGAAAAGTTGATTTGAATAAACAAGAAATGCTTAATGCTAAAACCGACAAAGAAATTTATAATATCATAGTAGGATAGATTATGTTTAAAGTCATTAGATGCAATCAAATAAACGATAAGCTTGTAAATAAGAGAATAGAAATAAATGCTTGGGTCAAAAAAATTAGACATCATGGAAAAGTTGCTTTTATCAACATTAGAGATAGATATGATGAAGCACAGGTACTTGTAAACGATGAGAATCTGCTGGGAAGAGTATCTCACATCAAGATGGAATACTGCATTAAGGTACAGGGGAAATTAGAACTCAGACCTGTAGAGCTTTTAAATAAAGAAATGAGAACAGGAGCCTTTGAAATACTTGCAGAAAACATAGAAGTAATCTCAAGATGCAATGAATTACCCTTTATGATTGGAGACAATAATAATGCAAGTGATAACGCGAAGCTTGAATACAGATATTTAGATTTAAGAAGAGAAGAACAAAAACAAAAAATAATACTAAGAAGCAGGGTAATACAAATAATTAGGTCTCACTTAACAAAGAAAGATTTCTTGGAACTAGAAACTCCAACCTTTGTAAGGTCAACTCCAGAGGGTGCAAGAGACTTTTTAGTGCCATCAAGAATACACAAGGGACAGTTCTACGCATTACCACAATCACCGCAAATTTATAAACAACTTGCAATGATAGCTGGTTTTGATAAATATTTCCAAATAGCTAGATGCTACAGGGATGAAGACTCAAGGGGAGATAGACAACCAGAATTCACACAACTTGACCTGGAAATGAGTTTTATAAAGAAAGAAAATATCTTTAAGCTAATGGAAGCCCTTATCTGTTGCGTTTTCAAACAGGCACTCAATATTAAGCTTCCCAGAAAATTTAGAAGAATATCCTATAAGGATGCAATGAATATCTATGGAAGTGACAAACCGGATACGAGGTATGAATTACTAATACAAGATATGAGTCGTCTCCTTAAGAAATCTTCATTCAATGTATTCAAAGAAGCACTGAAAAATAAGAATACAATAAAAGCACTTATAGTCAAAAATGAAGCTCATAATTTCTCAAGAGCTAGGATTAGTAAATTGGAGGAACATGCTAAACTTTACAAGACTCGTAATCTTTATTTTACAAAAATAGAAAACAATAAATTTACGGGTGGAATTGCCAAATTCTTAACTGATATAGAACCAATTTTAATTGAAAATTATTCTTTGAAAAATAACGATATCATATTCTTTATATCTGATTTATGGGAAACTGCTTGCAAAGCCATGGGGCAAATTAGAATAAAGATCGCAAACGAGCTCAACTTAGTAAGAAAAAATGCATTTGAGTTCTTATGGGTCAACGATTTTCCTATGTTTGAATACGACGAGGACAAAAAGAGATACAAAGCAGCTCACCATATGTTCTCTCTTCCTCAAAAAAGATACATTAATACTCTAGAAAAGGATCCTAGCAAGGTTTTAGGCGAAGTGTATGACCTTGTATTAAACGGAATGGAACTCGGGTCTGGATCTATCAGAATACATACGAGAGAACTTCAACAAAGAATTTTTAATATAGTGGAGTTTAATGACACAGTAGCAAAAGAGAGATTTGGATTCTTTTTAAAGGCATTGGAATACGGAGCCCCCATTCATGGTGGAATAGCAATTGGGGTCGATCGTCTATTAATGCTGATGACAAACTCGAGTTCAATAAAAGACGTAATACTTTTCCCAAAAAACTCATTTGCAGCAAGCCCTCTTGACAACTCTCCCTCTGAAATCTCGGATGAACAACTAACAGAACTAAATTTAAAGCTTGAAAATTATAAAAGTAAGGATGCCTAGTGGCACCCTTACTTAATTTATTCGATTGAAATCTTTTTCTCTTGAGCTTTCTCAATAACCTCAGTCTTTTTAGGAAGATTAATATTTAACACTCCATCTTTTAGTTCAGACTTGATTTTGTTCTGGTCAATATTGCCAGACAGCCTAAAACTTCTTGAGAAAGAGATGTCTCTTCTTTCTACCCTTAGGTACTTATCATTTTTTTCCTCAGCCTCGTCCTTGCTCTCATAACTTATTGTCAAATAATCATTTTTCAGTGAAATGGACACATCCTCTTTCTTGATCCCTGGCAAGTAAGCCTCAATAATAAATGAGCTTCCCTCATCCTTAATATTGACTGGAACATCTTGAATCCCTTTAGGGCTCATAAAATCAAAATCATCATTCAAAAAATCTAGAAAACTTTTCTTATAATTTGTCAACCACATATACGCCTCCTATCTTATCACTTCATGCATAAGACTATGCAAAAAATATACCAAACACCTACCTCACATATTAAAACATAAAAGACAGAAAAAACAACAATGAAAGAACAGATTACGCATTGATTATGATCAGAAGGTCATTTATGTGTATTTATTATACAAAAAAGTCGCCCCTCAGGCGACAAAACTTATTTGCTTATTTTTGTTATACTCATTTCAATTTCTGTTAACGTTATTAAGATTCCTGCATGCAAGCTTAACACGCTCTTTCATACTAACTTCAGACTCTCTAAGCCACACCCTTGGATCATAAAATTTTTTATTTGGAACATCAGCATCCTTCCCATCTCCAAGTTGGCCCTGTAATCTATCTTCATTCTTTTTATAATAATTCAATACACCTTCCCAAGCAGCCCATTGGGTATCCGTGTCGATGTTCATCTTAATAACACCATAAGAGAGTGCCTCATTAATCTCTTCTATAGTAGATCCAGATCCCCCATGAAACACATATGAAACAGGCTTCGGATTACTTGTTCCTGTCCTAGATATAACGTAAGCTTGGCCATCTCTTAACACCTTAGGAGTAAGTTGAACATTCCCAGGCTTATAAACTCCGTGCACGTTTCCAAAAGCCGCAGCAATTTGGAAATTAGGACTAACCCCCATAAGCTCAGAATATCCATAGTAAATATCCTCAGGAGTTGAAAATAATTCTTGAGGAGCCCGATTCGAATTATCAACACCGTCTTCCTCGCCACCAGTAATTCCAAGTTCGATCTCTAAAAACATTTCAATTTTGTCCATTCGCTCCAAAAATTTCTTAGATATCTCAATATTTTCCTTAATTGTCTCTTCTGATAAATCTAACATATGTGAAGAAAATAAAGGCTTCCCATGTTCCATATAATATTTCTCCCCATACTCCAAAAGACCTTCAACCCAAGGAATTAACTTTTTTGCACAGTGGTCCGTATGAAGCACAACAGGAACACCGTAGTGCTCAGCCATCAAATGAACATGTAAAGCCCCAGAAATGGCTCCAAGCACAGAAGTCCCTTGAGGTTTTTCAACCTTCAATCCCTTACCAGCAACAAAAGCAGAACCGCTATTTGAAAACTGTATCATGATAGGAGAATTTATTTCCCTAGCAGCCTCCAAAACAGCATTAATTGAATTCGTACCTATGCAATTAATTGCAGGGATAGCAAACCCTTCGCTCTTACATATTTCATACAGAGCATGCAAATCCTTACCGTAAACCACACCAGGCTTAATCTTGTCTAACACACCCACCTAGACCCTCCTTATAACATATATCTACATTTATCTACATTATACACCCAAACCCCAAAAGCGACTCTAGATTAAAAAGATTAAAACAAAACTCCTATGAACATAAACAGAGCCAGTTCATTCCACAACAAAGACTGTCTAAGTTACTTTAGATTTATACCAATTTGCAAATTTTTTTATTCCCTCTTTAATGGAAGTCAAAGGCCTGTAAGCAAAATCATTTTTAAGCTTTAAAATATCACAACAACTCTCTACAACATCTGCTTTCTGCATAGGCAAAAAATTTTTCAAAGCCTTATTTCCAAGATTTACCTCAAGTTCATCAATAAAATCTATCAGTTTAGTAGCATGTCCCGTCCCTATATTATATATTTTGTATGGTGCAAGAGAACTTGAAGAATTAGGATTTTTTGTATCAAAAGTGGAATCACTCTCAGAAGGTTTTTTAAGTACACTATAAATACCACCCACAACATCATCCACATACGTGAAATCCCTAGCCATGTTGCCATTATTAAAAACATCAATAGCAGTATTTTTTAAAATCCCATCTGCGAACAGATACAGCGCCATATCGGGCCTGCCATAAGGACCATACACCGTAAAAAAACGTAAACCCGTTGTTGGGATACCAAAAGATGAACTATAAGCATGTGCTATTACTTCATTAGCCTTTTTACTAGCCGCATACAAATTTAAAGGATGATCTGTAATGCCATCCTCATCTGAAGGCATGCTTTCATTCATTCCATAAACAGCAGAGGTCGAGGCATAAACAAAATGTTTGATATTTTCTTTGTATACCCTACACGCATCTAGGACATTAAAAAACCCAACAATGTTAACTGAGACATAACTATCGGGATTTTCCATACTATCTCTAATCCCCGCTTGAGCTGCTAAATGGCAAACATGAGTAAATTTATGCTGAGAAAAAAGATCTAATATTTTTCCTTTGTCTAGAATATCAAGACAAACAAAACTCAAACCACCATGCCTGTTGCTCTTAATAATCTTCCCACTCTTCATCTCCCCGCATTTCAATCCCAAAACTTCCAGTCTCTCATATTTTAAGTCAGGGTCATAATAGTTATTCAATACATCCACGCCCAAGACCTCATGCCCATCACCAACAAGCCTTTTGGCCACATGAAACCCAATAAATCCCGCAATACCTGTTAAAAACACTCTCATACATCAATCCCTTAGTAACACCACACAAGCAACACCCCTAACATCTAATCGAGCAACACTAACCCCTAATAGATGAAAGTCAACTAACCAAAAGCTTCAGCTCCAAAAGCCACAAGCTTTGCTCTTTTTAATATCCTCTTCTTTGATAATTACGAACATTACCATTGTACTTACTGTTTCTTACATAAGAAATTCTTACTCTCTTTAAGTTTCCATCCCCCTCACTTTCTGTTTTAACATCACTATAACGATTTAAAGTAGTGTGAATAATTCTTCTCTCAAAAGGATTCATTGTTGGTAAAAGGACAGACCGTCTGCTTCTTTTTACCTTATGAAAAGAAGTTATCGCTAAATTAATAAACCTTGACTTAAACCTCTCCCTATAGTCTTCAATATCTAGTATTACCTTATTAAAATTACCATTCTGCCCAACAAGCTTAGATGCATAAATATTAGCCAAAAGCTGTAAAGCATCCAAATTCCTTCCCTCTCTTCCAATTAATATACTGGGACTGTCTGTCTCAATAGAGATTTTAATGTACTCACCCTCACTAGATTCAATCTTTAAATCAGCACAATACCCCATCCTATCTATTGTACCCTTAACAAAATTCAAAACCTTACCATAAACATCTTCACTATACTTAACCCCAGAACTTCTATCTTCCTCTCTTGCGTGAGGAGAGACTCTTATTTTAATCATCTCTTTTTTAAACAAAAATCCAACTTTTTCCTTATCTAAAATCTCTACATCAAATTCCCCTTCTCTTAAATCAAGATCCCTCATTGCCTTTTTAATAGCTTCTTGTTCTGTTTTTCCATAAAATTCGTAACTCATTTATTCCTCCTTAAGACATATTTTTCTTTATGTAGTATTGCTGTAGAATGGTGAAGATATTTGTTGTAACCCAATAAATTAAAAGCCCTGACGGCATATCATAAAGTATGAAAAAAAACATAATGGGCATTCCAAAATATAAAAACTTTTGTTGACCACCAAGATTTTTAAGATCAACATTAGAGCTAACAATTGTAGAAAATAACTGAGTAAACATCATAATAAAGGGCAGAATCCTAATATCTGTCCAGAAGAGAACCTTATACCCAAAATAATATACGCTATCCCCAATTGATAAATCATCAACCCAACCTGGAACAAAACTAGCTCCTCTTAATAAAAAGAAATTATTTACAAGACCATAAAGAGCAAAAAACACAGGAAGCTGTAAAAGAATAGGAAAACATCCACCAATAGGATTAACACCCTCCTCCTTGTAAAGCTTGCCCATTTCCTCATTTAATCTCCTAGGATCATTCTTAAACTTAGCCTGTATCTCTTTCATCCTAGGCTGCAGTTTAGAAAGCTCCGCTGTGGCCCTAAACCCCTTAAAAGTCAAGGGGAATATAAGGATCCTTACAACAATTGTCAAAAACATTATTGAAAGCCCCCAGTTAGGAATAACATTATAAAAAATTTGCATTATCAGTTGCATGGGAACTTGAATAAAATATAACAAACTCTTCTCAACAGACATACCAAACTCCATACCAGACAAGCCAAAACTGTTTTCATATTCTCTATCAAAAACATCTAAGTACTTATTATCCCTAGGGCCTGCATAGATATAAAAGCTATCGTCAATACCCCTACTATCTACTTTGTTTAAAATGAAAGTCCTTAAAATCCCATTCTCATTTCTAAACTCAACATCCACATCCTCCTTTGAAACCAAAACCTCAAAATACTTGGTGCTAGCCCCCGCCCATTTAGGACCGACAACATCAAGACCATCTTTGCCATACCTAAGCTTAGTATCATAATAAACAGCATGAGATAAATAGCCGCTGTATTGAAGCTTACCTCTATCACTCAATTTTTCAACATCAGAATTTAATACAAATCTATAAGAATTAATATCAAACTTACTGCCAGAGTCAAGACCATTTAACAAGATTTTAAGCTCTATTAAATACTCATCTTTATTTGAAAATTTATATCTTTTTATGTATTCATAATTTTTACCATTGTATTCAATACTGGTTTTAAAATCATGTGTATAATCATTCACCTTTTCATAAGAAAACAAATTTTTAGCCAATCCATCAAAACTAACGTAGTAGAAGCTCTCTCTAGCCTCTCCAGCATTAATCAATTCGGTGGGTTCCTTTTCTAAATTCAAATGATTCTTAAGTCTTAAAGAAGTCAAGTTTCCCCTAAACGTTGAAAAAGTAGCATAGTACACACCAGTCTCAACTTTGATATCTTCAGAATTAACACTTAAACCTAAAACATGATCTTCGTCATCCAAAGAACTACCAACATCAAAACTCTTATTTAAGTCAAAACCAACCCTTTTTTCCACCACAGAGGGAGCTTTCTGGGAAAAGAAGACGTCATTAATAAGCATAAAAATACCAATAAAAACCAATGATAAATAAACAGCCCTTAAAATTCTTTTGTTCTGCCCCACATTTCCCTCTCAGCAATATCCAAAACTAGAGTTCTCATCATCACTTCCACTTCAGCATAATTAACATCAGATTTCTGGGGAGAAATTAAGAAAATAAAATCAACACTACTGCCTTTAAACAAATGCAACTGAGCCCTAAAACATTCCCTAAAGAGGCGCCTAACACGATTCCTCCTAACAGCACCCTTGAAAACTCTGGGAAACGTAACAAGTATCCTAGAAATTGCCAAGCTAGTACGCTCATAAAACACACTAAATCCATTCATCCGAATCAACTTACCTTTCCTGAAAATGTTTTGAATTTCTACCCTTGTTTTTATGCTAATACTTCTTCTTTTCATCAGAAACAGTTAATCTAGCCCTTCCCTTAGCCCTTCTCCTTGCAAGAATAAGTCTCCCCCCTCTAGTCTTCATTCTAGTCCTAAACCCAAACTTTCTGTTCCTCTTAACCCGACTCGGCTGATAAGTCCTCTTCAAAAAAGCCCTCCAATTAAAAACATTCCTTACTGCTAATGCATAAATTAAACACTGTAATGTTATATTATACAACTACAATTGTCAACAAAATTCACCTTATTAAAACTGTTATATCCACTACCTCAACACCCGTAGATTCTTTTATTAATTTTATTATTTTTGATTTCCGCATAGAAATATTATATAAAACACTTGAATTCTTAACTCCAATATACAACACCTTATTGTCCTTTAAGTCCAATAGTTTTATACCATCTGCAAGCTCGCCAAATATTATCTTCCAATTTTGAGAAAGTACCAAGCTAGCATTTAAGTTTTTATTAGGAACAATATCTGATCTTAAATATTTATTAAGTACATCACTCGCTTTTTTAAAGTTCAAATCTTCCATTTTTAACCCTGTACACCACAAAATTATTATCCCTTCCAAGATCATAACAATCATCTAGAAAGGTAAAAAAACACTGAGAGCTCTTCGGTAAAATTTCAAACATTCTTCTTCTCTTTCTTTTATCTAGCTCTAAAAACACATCATCAAAAAGCAAAATAGGAGCTGAGCTATTCCTTTTATCGAAAATAAGAACTTGTACAAGCCTATAAATTAAAGAAAGTGATCTGTTTTGACCTGTTGAAGAATGGTTTGTAAAAATCCTCTCACCATTTAACACCTCATATAAGTCCCTGTGAGGGCCTATTAAGGTTTTTCCAGCAAGAAATTCATTTTTCTCATTCAAAAACAAAGTTTTTAAAAATTCATCTCTTTCCCCACATTTAACAGAGGGCATATATCTAATTTCTAGACGATAAGACACATCAAAAATTAAAGAACAGTAGCGTCTAAAAATTTCACAAAAGTGTTTGATAAAATCTGCACGCATCTTTGTTATCTTAAGAGCATAATCAACAAAAATTTCATTGTAAACTTTAAGCAAGCTTTTATTTCCTTGTCTTAATATGAGGTTTCTTTGTTTTAAAATTTTTCGATATTTCCTAAGAAAATCTACATAACTTAAAGAAATAAGACTTATTGCTTGATCGAAAAACCATCTCTTCCTATTGGGAGCTCCAACAACAAAATCAATGTCATAATTTGAAAAAATAATCACTGGTATATTTAGTATCAATTCTTTTCTATCCCTTATAAGGCTATTGTTAACCCTTATTTCTTTCTTCTCATTCCTAAGCAATATACTAATCTCTCCATCACTCCCACCGGTGTTGTAATGACATCTTAAATAGCACTCCCTTTCTCCGTACCTGATAAGCTCTCTACCTGTGTTTACTAGAAATGAAGAAGCAAAAGCAAGATAATAAATAGCATCAAGTAAATTCGTTTTTCCCGCCCCGTTCTCTCCACAAAAATAAACATTGTCAAAGTTAAGGTTGATAACCTGATTCTCTATGTTTTTAAAATTGCGAAGCTCAATTTTACTGATCATCTTGTCGTCAAAGAAATGTCAATTTAAGATCATAGGCATTATTAAGTGCGTAAAGTCATCATTCCCAGGTTCACCTAGCCTTAACACGTCCCCTTGACTGAATTTTATTTCTAACCTAGAAGTATCAAATGCACTAATTGCTTCGGAAAGATACGCACTATTAATAGCTATTACTTCTTCATCCCCTTCGTATTCGTAATTGGGAACTTGTACAAAAAATTCTCCTCTTCTTCCCGTAATTAAATCTTCTGCCACAAGCCTTAATTGATCAGCTAAAAAGCTTAAGATGACCTTTTTGGTTCTTTTATCCGTATAGGAACTCACTCTTGAGAGTTTATCTTTTAAAATGCTAATTTCAGTTAAGCATTTGTTTTTTTGTTCCTTTGGTAAGATGCTTTCGTAATCGGGATAATTTCCACTTATGAGACTGCATGCCATTTTATAGTTATTAAACTCAACATAAAATTTCTTGTTCGAAACTTTTATCTTTACCATGCCCTCTCCCGAAATCATTTGTCTTAAAAAATTAAACATTTTAACGGGTATAATGAAGCTAATATCTTCTTCAAATATCAGTTCTGTTTTGTATATAGACATTCTATGCCCATTGGTTGCTACAAATATCAATCTAGATTCTTTGTCCTTCGTAAAATAGACTCCGTTTAAAACGTTCTTAGATTCATCTGAGGACGCCGCAAACGAAACCTTATTTATGATCTTCTTAAACTCGTTTTGGCTTAGCTCAACTGCAAAATTATAAGTTTCTCCATTTATTTCACAGTAGTAACTCTCAATTTCATCGCTGGGGAAAGTCGGTTCACTCAAGTGATCATTTAGCTTGTTAGTATGCTTATTCTCAGATTCTCCAATGATATTTAGTTTATTTTCATTCTCATCAAAAGTTATTTTCAGTTCATTGTACAGATTTAATGCCTTAACTGCATCTGAAAAATTTGAAGCATTGATTAATACCTTGAAATTCTCTGTGGAGACAATCGGAGCCGTACTTTCAAAAAATATATTTCTGTCTGTTGATTTTATTGTAAGATTGGAGTTATTGACCTCAAGTAATATTGCACTCCAGATGTCATTTATGTTTCTGTTCACAATTATACTTTTGGCTTTGTCAATTTCATTCGAAGTTTGTTCCGTATCGCACAGTATAAATTTTTCATTCAAGATTTCATCCTCCTTGGCTATTATATTATCATTATTCGATTTTGATAAGTTTAATTTTTTGATGGAGTTTTTGTTTGTTTGTTTTTTATATTTGTTAGTAGTTATGTTAGTAGAGTATTGTCGAATTGTCTAATTCTTTTTATTTGCATATATTAAAATAAATAACATGTGTTAAATTGTCTGTCGAATTGTCATTTTTTCTGTCGAATTATTTGTTTAATTTGTTCAAAAGTATTTTAATTTTCGTGGATTTTATCAATTTTTGTTAATTTTGTTCATAAGTTCTATGATTAAATTGTTAATTTCTAGGTCATTATTTCTTTCTTTGTCAATCTTATTTATTGAATAGAGCACTGTTGAGTGAGTTTTGCCTCCTATAATTTTTCCTATTTCAATTGTCGAAAGCTCTGTAAAATTCCTCAGTAGATATGCATAAATATGTCTTGCCTTTGTAATTTCTGGTTTTTTGCTTTTCCCCTCAATGTCTTTATTTGTGAGTTTTAATTCTCCTAGTATAACTTTTTTTATGTTTTCAATATTTATACTGTTATGTTCGTTTTTATCATTTGCTTCGCGAGCTATTATCTCTTTAATAATTTTGTCTACTGTGTTGGTGTCAATTTTTATATTTTCAAGGTCTACGTGAGCTTTTAATTTTGTTACAGCTGCTTCTAAATCTCTTATATTTGTTGTGACTTTCCTAGCAACTAAGTTTAAGATATCTTTTGGAACTTTAATGCCGTCTTCTTCGGCTTTTTTTTCTATAATAGCTACTCTTAATTCAAAATTGGGTTTTGATATATCTACATTCAATCCTCTTGTAAATCTACTTTTTAATCTATCTGTAAAATTTGTGAGTTCTGAGGGTTGCCTGTCGCATGTAAATACCAGTTGTTTGTTATCTTCGTAAAGAGCATTAAATGTGTGAAAAAGTTCTTCCTGTATTCCTTCTTTTTTTTGTAAATCATGAATATCGTCTATTAAAAGCATATCTAAGTACCGATATTTCTTTTTAAATTTTTTTGTCTCGTTTGTCTTTATGCTTTCTACGAACTCGTTTAAAAAATTCTCAGCAGTTACATATAGTATTTTAAGTCCTTTATGTAATTCTTCCGCTTTATTTCCTATGCTTTGAAGCAAATGTGTTTTACCAAGGCCAACCCCACCATAAATTAAACACGGATTATACTTTTTTCCGGGAGTTTTTGCAATTGATAAACTTGCATTGTACGCAAGTTTATTATTTGGTCCTACGATGAAATTGTCAAATATATATTTTTTTTTTAAAAAGGGATTTTTATATGTAGTATTCATATCTTCTTTTATGAAATGTTTAGACGTCCTTTCTGTTATGTTTTTGGTGTAGCTCTTAGAAGGCTCTCTTTTTTCATGTAGATCCTGATATACAAAAATTTCTTTTAAGGGGGGATTTTTAGATTCTATATTGGAAGAATTAGATCCATTGTTTTGGCTTGTAAATTCGACGTTAGCCCTTTTGTAACCTTTCTCAACTAAGATTTCTTTTATTCTTTTGGAGAATCTTTTTTCCACTTGGTTTTTGTGGAAAGAATTTGGAGTAGATATTTGTATATTTTCATTAACTACACTTGTGAAGTATAAATTTTCAAACCATATATAAAATTCTTCTTCAGAGGTTTCCTTTTTTATTTCTGCTAAAATCAAACTCCATATACTTTTTCCTTCTTGCATTCCCTTTCCTCGTTGTTAATTTTTTCGATCATAAGCACATCCTTGTTGATTTTGGTGATGTATGTTAAGTATATTAAGTATATAGTATAATCACCAATCATCGGATGTAATATTATTCGAATGAGTTGTAAGTTCTGGAGTTTTATTGAGTTAGCCTCATTGAGGAGTTTAGGGCAGCTCACAATATGTTCTATTTTGTTTGATGGATATTATCTTATTTTTAATGTAGAATTTGCTTATTGGTAATTCGTTGTTAATTATGTGGAAGGTGTATGAGTTACGTTGCTAGTGATATTCAAGTTTTAAAGGGGCTTGAAGCTGTTAGAAAGAGACCCGGTATGTATATTGGATCTGTTTCAATTAATGGACTGCATCACTTGGTTTATGAGGTAGTTGACAATAGTATTGACGAAGCTTTAGCTGGGTTTTGTAATAAGATAGAGGTTGTTATCAATTCAGACAGTTCCATAACAGTAAATGATAACGGGAGAGGGATACCTACTGATATTCATGAAGAAGAAGGGATTAGTGCTCTTGAGCTTGTTTTAACTAGGCTACACTCTGGGGGAAAGTTTAATAAAGGTACTTATAAGGTTTCTGGGGGGCTGCATGGTGTTGGTATTTCTGTTGTTAATGCTTTGTCGTCCTTTTTAGAGGTTTTTGTTCACAGAGATGGTAAGGTTTTTAGGCAAACTTTTTCAAGAGGGATTCCGACATCTGAGGTTGAGGTTGTTGGGGAAAGTTTTTCTAGGGGTACTAAAGTTACTTTTTTGGCTGATTGCGAAGTTTTTGAAACTTTGGAATACAGCTTCGAGATTCTTTCCAAGAGGCTTAAGGAGCTTGCGTTCTTAAATGATAAAATAAGAATTTCAATTGAAGACAGAAGATTGGGAGAGGAGAAATTTAAGGAATTTTATTTTGAAGGTGGAATAAAAGCTTTTGTAGATTATTTGACAAATAATAGCAGAAATATTCAAAGCGAGCCCTATTTTATTGAAGGAACTTTTGATGAGGTTGTTGTTGATGTTGGGCTTAAGTGGACGGAAGGGTATTCTGAGAATATTTTATCTTTTGTGAATAATATTAACACCAGGGAGGGTGGGACTCATGTTGCTGGGTTCAGGAGTGGTCTTTTTAAAGCGATGAATGAGGCTTTTAAGGGGATGAAAATAAGTAAGAAAGATATTCCAGCTCTAACATTGGATGATTTTAAAGAGGGGTTGACGGCGGTGATTTCTATTAAGGTACCTGAACCGCAATTTGAAGGACAGACTAAGGGAAAATTGGGGAATTCTTATGTAAGAAAAATTGTTGAGACTATTGTACAAAATGGGCTTTTGGGGGTTATTAGTGATAATCCTCTAGAGATGGAGATTATTTTTGATAAAGCAATAAGAGCAGCGCGTGCCCGCGAGGCGGCAAGGAAGGCAAGAGAATCTGAGAGGAAAAAGAGCACTTTTGAGAGTTTGGCATTACCTGGTAAGTTAGCAGATTGTTCTTCCAGAAATCCTGTTGAGAGGGAAATTTATATTGTAGAGGGTGATTCTGCGGGGGGGAGTGCAAAAATGGGAAGAGATAGATTTTTTCAAGCTATTTTACCATTATGGGGGAAGATGCTTAATGTTGAGAAAACGAGAGAAGATAAGGTGATTACGAATGATAAACTTATTCCGATAATTGCGTCTCTTGGTGCTGGTGTTGGGAAGACCTTTTGCGTTGAGAGACTTCGTTATCATAAGGTTATTATCATGGCTGATGCTGATGTTGATGGTTCCCATATTAGAACTTTACTCCTTACTTTCTTCTTTCGTTACATGAGGTCTTTAGTTGAAAATAGCCATGTGTATATAGCTATGCCGCCTCTTTACAAGGTTAAATTTGAAAACAGGGTGCATTACTTTTATGATGATTTGGAAAAAGATTCTTTTTTAGGATCAATTGATAGCGCAAAGAGGGATAATGTTAATCTTCAAAGATACAAAGGGCTTGGAGAAATGAATCCCACTCAACTTTGGGAAACTACTATGAACCCTGAAACTAGGAAGATGAAATTAATAGGGATAGATGATGCCGAGCAAGCTGATAAGATTTTTGTTACTCTTATGGGAGATGATGTTGAGCCTAGGAGAGAGTTTATTGAGCAGAATGCGCTCGATGTAGTAAATCTTGATGTGTAATTGGAGCAGTAATGCCAACCGAAGAAAATGTTGAACAAATATTAAATATTAAAATAGAGGATGAGGTTAGGACTTCTTATTTAAATTATGCGATGTCTGTAATTGTTTCAAGAGCTCTTCCTGATGTAAGGGATGGACTTAAGCCTGTGCACAGAAGAATCCTTTATTCAATGCATGAGATGGGACTTAGGTCGGATAAGTCATTTAAAAAGGCAGGAAGAATAGTTGGTGATGTTCTTGGGAAGTATCATCCTCATGGTGATCAATCGATTTATGAGGCACTTGTAAGGCTTGCACAGGGATTTTCTCTAAGATACCCTGTGATAAGTGGACAGGGTAATTTTGGTTCTGTTGATGGTGATCCTCCTGCTGCTATGCGATATACTGAAGCACGGATGGCAAAGATAGCAGAGGAACTTGTTAGGGATATAGATAAGCAAACTGTTGATTTTAAACCTAACTATGACGATTCTTTAAATGAGCCTGAGGTTTTGCCTGCTGCGTTTCCGTTTCTATTGGTAAATGGGTCTAGTGGTATTGCTGTTGGAATGGCAACGAATATGGCTCCGCATAATCTGGGCGAGATCTGTGATGCTTTGGTTTATATGTTGGATAATGATTGTGTCTCTGTTTATGATTTGATTAAAATAGTTAAGGGACCAGACTTTCCAACTTCTGCTGAAATTATATATAGCGATAGTTTGGTTAAAGCTTATACGACAGGTAAGGGTAGTGTTGTTATTAGGGCCAGGTATCATATCGAACAAAAAGCAGAAGAGCTTGCTTTTATTGTAGTAACGGAAATACCTTATGCCGTTAATAAATCTTCCTTGCTTATGAAAATTGCATTGCTTGCAAAAGAAGAAAAATTGGAAGGATTATCTGATATAAGGGATGAATCAGATCGCGATGGAATTAGGGTTGTACTTGAAATTAGGAAAGGATTTGATCCTCATGTTGTCATGAACTTGCTTTACGAGTATACTGAACTTAAGAAAAATTTTAGCATAAATAACTTGGCTCTTGTTGATGGAATGCCAAAGCAATTAAATTTAGAGGGACTTTTATCTGAATTTATTAGCCATAGAAAGGAAATTGTTAAAAGACGAACAGAATTTGAATTAAAGAAAGCAAAGGAAAAGGCGCATATACTGGAGGGATTGAGTGTAGCCTTAAGAAATATCGATAAAGTAATAGAAATAATAAAGTTTTCTAGAGTTGTAAAGGAGGCTAGGGAGCGAATAGTTAAGGAGTTTAGCTTATCAGAAATTCAGTCTAATGCTATTCTTGACATGAAGTTGCAAAAGTTAACGTCCCTTGAAATAGAGAGGATTGAGGAAGAGCTTAAACTTGTTTTGTCTTTAATAAGAGATTATGAAGACATTCTTTTAAATCCGGCAAGGATTGTTGGTATTATAAGGGAAGAGATTATTAATTTGAGTTTAAAGTTTGGTGATGAGCGCCGAACAAAAATAATTTATGACGAGGAGGTTTTAAAAACTAGTATGGCAGATTTAATGCAGAGAGAAAATGTTGTTGTCATTCTTACGAAGAGAGGCTTTATTAAGAGAATCTTGCAGGATGAATATAAACTCCAGGGTATAGGCGGTAAAGGTTTGAGCTCTTTTGAGATGCAAGAAGGCGACCAGGTTAGTGTTTCTTTATGCGCAAGCACGCATGACTTTTTGTTTATGATTTCAAATGAGGGAAAGCTTTATGTAATTAATGCATATGAGATTAAGGATACTTCTAGGTCTTCAAAGGGACAGAATATACGTGAGTTTGTTAATTTGGGAGAGACAGAAGAGATATTGACTATTAAGAACTGCAGCGAGTTAACAGAAAATAATTATTTGTTAATAACAACTGCTAGCGGAAAGGTGGCTCGCATTGAGATGGAAGGGCTTAAAACAGTTAAGACAAGGGGAGTGATTGTCATTAGGCTTGTTGATAAAGATTTTGTTACAAGCGCTGAGGTTGTTTCTAGAGACGATAAGATTGTTTGTATTTCTAAGAAAGGAAATTCTTTTATATTTAATTCAAATGATATCAGGCTTACACACAGAGGAACCCAGGGCGTGTCTGGTATGAAAGTTAAAGATGGCGATATTTGCCTTAAGGCTTTAGCTGTTAGACAAAAATCTCATCTTTTAATTGTTTCTGAAAATGGGTATGGTAAGAGATTAGATGTATCTAAATTGACCGAACTTAAGAGAGGGGCTACAGGCTATACTAGCTATAAAAAATCAGATGAAAAGGCGGGTGAAGTTGTTGATGCTATTACAGTCACACAGGAAGATGAAATATTACTTATAAGTAAGAGCGCGAAGGTGCTAAGGACATTAGCAGATAAAGTATCTGAGCAGGGTAAAGACGCTAGAGGAATTCAGGTGTTGTCCCTTGATGGGGATAAGTTAGTGTCTGTTTCCAAGTTTATTAAATGATAAATTAGTAAACTGTACATTTAGAATGTTCTAGTGGAGCATTCTTTTTTGCCTGTCTGATTGAATTTTATGCAGTAGGATGAAAGTGGAGTTTTTTATGCTTTTAGTTCCGAAAGACGTGGTTTCTTTTGGAACTGGAGGTGAGTTGCTCTGCGTAGTCTATATTTTTTTGTATTTTTTTCAGCGCAAATAGAAGTTCTTCTCTGTGTCTGATTGAGCCTGGTTTGTGTTTTTAATATCTTTTAATTCTTGTAGTAACCGCTCTGTTGTTTTCATAATTTAGCAGGAGGTCTGTTGAGTTTTATTTCGGGATTTTTTTCATAATTTTTATCCTTTTTCATAGAGTAATTTAAATTCTTTTAGAGACTTTATTTTTCCATTAAGAACATCTGTTTTTAAATTAAAAGACATGATTTTTTTGAAATTTCATATGAGATCGATAACGGCAAGTTTTTTATTACGAGTTGCTTATCGGAATATGCGACAAGCAACTCGTATCTTGATATTAACGAGTAAACCTTATATTAACGAGTAAACTTTGTCCTTTTTAAATCCCATACTGGTAAATCATTTATAAAAAAGTCCGTCGTGTTGGTTGCATCTGCGTAGCTTTTCTTGAGCATCTTTTAATATTCTTCCAATTTCTGTATATGCATTATTAAAGATGTTAAAAATTTCATGCTGCTTCATCCGCAAAAATTTGGATATTTCTTTGTCCAATTTTTCGTACTCAAAATTTTTATTCTTAATGATAATTAACTCTTGCTTTGCCAAGGCGTCTTCATTTTTTCATTGTTTTCTAATTTTTTACCCATTAGAGCCATTATCGTGTCTAGATTATCTGAAATTTTGATCCTTTAATCCTGCAAATTATTTCTTTTGTAAGATCTAAAAAGTCTCTAGTTGCATTGCTTGTTTTATTGTGCATATGTACTGGTATTTTTTCTTCTTGTGATTTGGAGATACTTATATTTTTCTTATTTTGGTGTTTAAAAAACTTTCTCTTGCAATTTCATTTATTAGTTTTTTCTCAAGTAACGCTAATTTAAGACTTGACGGAATCATGTCTAAATTGAAAACTTTAATATGTTCAATTTTTTACTCTTTATAAATAAGTTCATAGTTTGAATTTGAGGTATTAACTCCCTCTTTTAAAACATTTGTTCTGCGACTAGCATTTCCCTGGGGATCAATATCTACTAGAAGAGTTTTTTTACCAAGAATTGCCATCGAGTGAGTGATGTTTATAGCACTAGTCATTTTGCCAACCCATCCTTTTTGGTTAATAACAGATACCACTTTCATAAATTTTCTATTGTCGTAAGTACCACGACGATACTCCTTTGTAGAACATAAATGTCGAAAAGTAGAACAACAATAGTAAAAATACGACCAGTATACAAGATTGTGTTAATGTGATAAAACAAATACACTTGAAATCTACTAAATTAAGAAATTTTCTTGTAAAAATAGTAATATGTTTGCTTTGTCCCTTGTGTTGAATGTGATTGTTGTGTTTATTTTTTCTAAAAAACTTGCATCTGTAATTTTGATTCCTAACTTGTTTTTTGTTCTCATAAGTAGATTATATTGATTGTAGTTTAAATTTAAAGTTAATGTTTCTATCTCTTCTTTTTCTTTCAGCTTCGATTTGCTGATTATCTCTTCTGCTGCCTTGGAATATGCTTTAATTAGTCCTCCTTTTCCAAGCAAAGTTCCTCCAAAATAGCGTACCGTAATTATTAAGGTGTCTGTTAGATTGTTCTTCAATATTGCATCTAGCGTAGGTTTTCCTGCTGTTAAATGAGGTTCTTTATCGTCATTCATTCCATTTGTAAATGAGACCGAGGTGCCAATTTTAAATCCATATACGACGTGTGATGCATTTTTAAATTTCAATTTATATTCCTTCAGTATTTTATTTATTTTCTCTTTTTTCTCTACGTGAAAAATATATGATAAGAAAATGGATTTTTTGATTTCAATTTTTGAATGGACACTTTCTTCAGGAATTAGTAACATGCAATTCAATAATATATCATCTTTTTTTATGTTGAAGTATTTTTAATTTATGTATATCATTAGTAGTGGCTGTTTTTAGTAAGTGAGCAATTTTTGAGGGGTCTGTAATGATATCAGGATTGAATCCTACGTTAAGGTTGTTTAAGGATCATAGGATACTTTATTCTAATATGGAAAGAGGTTTGAAGCCCCTTTTGGAAGTTGATAATTTTATTAACAAGTATATTCAAAATAAAGAAGGGTTAGAAATTTATGATAAGGTTGTGGGTAAAGCCGCGGCCATTATAATATACAACATTGGGCTTCAGAATGTTCAGGCTGGGGTCATCTCCCAACCAGCGAAGGACTTCTTGGAAAGTAGAGGAATAAGGGTGACTTTTAAGAAGCTGGTAGAAAGAATAAACGACAAGGCTGAGAATCTGATAGAGAGCTTGGAAAACCCAGAAGAAGTTTACAAATACATGATAAAGAGTGGCATTATTATGAACAACTTTTAATTCACTACCTGTTGGTCGATTTAGAATACACAGAAAGGACCAGTCCTATGTTGTATATCAGTACGATCAAATTTCCCCAGTTTAAATAAAAGTCCCTCTCCCCGTAATCAAAGATCCATATTCCAGCATACACTCCCAAAAAGCCTCCAATTGAAGAGGTGAATACGAGTAGGGTAGGTTCGACCCTATGTTTAATAATACGCCCCTCCTTTCCATTTCCAACATTTTCCCTTTCCGAAAATTTGCTGTCAAAAAAAACCATAACAAGACCAGCCAACGTAACACATAGAAAATAAACTATAAACACTTTCCTGATGAGCTTAAACATAAAACTTACCACCTTTCAACTGTAGTAAATAACACCCAGTAACATAAATATATCATAAAATAAATATTTTCTCATGCTATATGACGTTTGAACGTTTTACAAATTATTAAGTGTTTTGAGTTTGTTAGTTGATGTACAATGCTTCTTTGATTGTAAGGTGTATTTGAAAAATTGATGTGACTTAGAATGTTAAGTATCATTTTTATGTGATTTGGTGTTTATGTTTTCAATTTTAATGTGAAGGAGATTATGTGTTTTATGTTGTTGGTACACCTATAGGTAATTTAGGAGATATTACGTATCGTGCGATTGATATTTTAAAATTAGTAGATGCTATATTTGCTGAGGATACAAGAATTACTAGAAGGCTTTTATCTCGTTATGGTATTGTTAAAAAGTTAATTTCTTGTAATGCGGCAACAGAAAATAAGAGAATAAAATTGTTGTTGCAATATTTATCTAGTGAAAAGAGTGTAGCATTTGTTAGCGACGCAGGTACGCCTTGTTTGAGCGATCCTGGTGGATTGCTTGTAGATGTGGCACTTAAAAATGGGCACGAAGTTTGCCCTATACCAGGCGTTAGTTCCTTTAGTACAATCACTAGTGTAAATCCCTTCAGGGATAAGGTGATAGTGTTTGAAGGGTTTTTGCCAAATAAGGGAGTTAAGAGGATTAAAAGGATAGAAGAACTTTACAGTAGAGGAGATGCATTCGTGATTCTTGAATCCAGTCATAGAATTTTGAAATTGTTATTTGAGCTTTCTTTAGTAGATTTGGATGCTAATATTCTTGTTGGACGAGAGATGACAAAGGTATATGAGGAATACAGGGTAGGAAAACCTTTGGAATTGAAGAAATATTTTGAAGAAAATAAGAAAGACAAGGGAGAATTCACAGTTTTGGTAAGCAGGAAGGGTAAGGGTTAAATTATCTTAAATCTTTTTGTTTAATTATCTGTATTGTGGGAAGTTGTATTATGGGAAAAAATAAAGAAAGGGAAGCTTATAAGTGTTTGCATTGTGGGTATAAATCTCTAAAATGGTTGGGTAAATGCCCTGAGTGTTTTAGTTGGGATAGCTTAGAATCTTATACTGAGCATAAGGTTGGCCATGGAAAGACCCCAAATAGCAGTAAAAAGAATGAAATTTATTCTTTAAAGGATTTCAAACAGGTTGATAATGTTAGGCAGATAACAGGTATTGAAGAGTTTGACAGAGTTCTTGGTTCTGGAGTTGTGCTAGGTAGCGTAATTTTAATATCAGGGGAGCCTGGGATTGGGAAATCAACTTTTTTGCTTCAGATTGCTAATGTTGTATCTCTGTCTGGTAAGAGTGTGCTTTATCTTGCGGGAGAAGAGTCAATTCCGCAAATCAAATTAAGGTCAAACAGGCTTAACCTTGCTATTGATATATTGATAACTAATGAAGTAGATATTGATTCTTTAATTGAAATGGTTGAATCTATTAAAGTTGACTTTATTGTTGTTGATTCCATTCAAACTTTACATTCAAAAGAAGCTCAAGGTGGACTTGGAGGAGTATCTCAGTTAAAGCATTGCGTTTACAAGCTTGTAGAATGGGTAAAAGGAAAGAATATAACTTTATTTTTAGTGGGTCATATTACAAAAGACGGCATGTTGGCGGGCCCAAAAATAATAGAACATGTGGTAGATGCCGTTTTTTATTTTGAAGAGGCAGAAAAATCTTTGCGTATGCTTAGGGCATCTAAAAATAGGTTTGGTTCTGTGAGTGAGATAGGTGTTTTCGAGATGACAAATTTAGGTCTTATGGAAATCAAGGACCTTTCTTCTATTTTTTTGGAAAAAAAGGAAAAAGTATCTTCGGGAATTGCCATTGGAATTGTGAATAGGGGTAGTAGGGTTTTATTCGTTGAGATACAAGCTTTAATAATAAAGACAGGTATGAACATTTCTAGGATCTTTTCAGAAAAGATAGATTCTAAGAAAATATCGAGAATCCTAGCAGTGCTTAGTAAATATTTGAATCTTAATTTTAATAACGATGATGTGTATGTCAATGTTTCTGGTGGATTTAGAATTGATGATATAGAGATTGAACTTGCTATTTTGGTTGCATTATTTTCAGCCAAGATGGACCTTGTTGTGAGTCAAGATTTGATTTTTACGGGTGAAATTTCGCTTTCAGGAGAAATTAAAACATCCTCTAATGTTGAAAGCAAGGTGATAGCGGCACGTAAGGCGGGATTTAAGATTGTCTTGGGTGCAAATATAAGAGGAAGTTATTATGATGGATATGAAGGTATAGGTAGAGTTCTAGATGTTGTTAAGAGATTAGTAAGAAATAGTAAAGAAGAGAAGGGCGAGGACGGTGTGTTTAGAAATATTGAAATGAAAAAATAAATTTAAAGTATTGACAAATATTAATGATATACTATAGAAAAGTATTGACAAATATTAATGATATATTATAGAGTAGTAAGAGTTGAAATTGAGAATTGGAAGAAAAGAGAAGGGAAGAGTTAAGTAAGGTTTAAAAGCCAAATATGATAACCTGTTGATTTTGAAGTAAGAAAATAAAAATAACGAAGAGTTTGATCCTGGCTTAGAACTAACGCTGGCAGTGCGTCTTAAGCATGCAAGTCAGACGGGATGTAGCAATACATTCAGTGGCGAACGGGTGAGTAACGCGTAGATAATCTACCTATGAGATGGGGATAACTATTAGAAATAGTAGCTAATACCGAATAAGGTCAGTCGAGCTGTCGATTGATGAAAGGAAGCCTTTAAAGCTTCGCTTGTAGATGAGTCTGCGTCTTATTAGCTAGTTGGTGGGGTAAAGGCCTACCAAGGCTATGATAAGTAACCGGCCTGAGAGGGTGAACGGTCACACTGGAACTGAGATACGGTCCAGACTCCTACGGGAGGCAGCAGCTAAGAATCTTCCGCAATGGGCGAAAGCCTGACGGAGCGACACTGCGTGAATGATGAAGGTCGAAAGATTGTAAAATTCTTTTATAAATGAGGAATAATCTTTGTAGGAAATGACAAAGAGATGACGTTAATTTAGGAATAAGCCCCGGCTAATTACGTGCCAGCAGCCGCGGTAATACGTAAGGGGCGAGCGTTGTTCGGGATTATTGGGCGTAAAGGGTGAGTAGGCGGATATGCAAGTCTATGCGTAAAATACCACGGCTCAACTGTGGAGCTATGCTAGAAACTGTGTATCTTGAGTCTGATAGGGGAAGTTAGAATTCCTGGTGTAAGGGTGGAATCTGTTGATATCAGGAAGAATACCAGAGGCGAAGGCGAACTTCTGGGTCAAGACTGACGCTGAGTCACGAAAGCGTAGGGAGCAAACAGGATTAGATACCCTGGTAGTCTACGCTGTAAACGATGCACACTTGGTGTTAACCGAAAGGTTGGTACCGAAGCTAACGTGTTAAGTGTGCCGCCTGGGGAGTATGCTCGCAAGAGTGAAACTCAAAGGAATTGACGGGGGCCCGCACAAGCGGTGGAGCATGTGGTTTAATTCGATGATACGCGAGGAACCTTACCAGGGCTTGACATATATAGGATATGGTTAGAGATAACTAGTCCCCGTTTGGGGTCTATATACAGGTGCTGCATGGTTGTCGTCAGCTCGTGCTGTGAGGTGTTGGGTTAAGTCCCGCAACGAGCGCAACCCTTATTGTCTGTTACCAGCATGTAAAGATGGGGACTCAGACGAGACTGCCGGTGATAAGCCGGAGGAAGGTGAGGATGACGTCAAATCATCATGGCCCTTATGTCCTGGGCTACACACGTGCTACAATGGCCTGTACAAAGCGATGCGAAGCAGTGATGTGAAGCAAAACGCATAAAGCAGGTCTCAGTCCAGATTGAAGTCTGCAACTCGACTTCATGAAGTTGGAATCGCTAGTAATCGTATATCAGAATGATACGGTGAATACGTTCTCGGGCCTTGTACACACCGCCCGTCACACCACCCGAGTTGAGGATACCCGAAGCTATTGTTCTAACCCGTGAGGGAGGAAGGTATCTAAGGTATGTTTAGTGAGGGGGGTGAAGTCGTAACAAGGTAGCCGTACTGGAAAGTGCGGCTGGATCACCTCCTTTCTAAGAGAAAGAATTTAATTAAGTAAAGTAGGTATTGATTTAACTCTTCCTTTGTCTTTTTGGGGACTTTTTTCGGGGGTTTAGCTCAGTTGGCTAGAGCATCGGCTTTGCAAGCCGAGGGTCAAGGGTTCGAGTCCCTTAACCTCCATTTTTGTTAAAGGTGGGGGTTGATTTCACGGTATTGAACTCATAGATTTGGTTGGTAGGTCTGTTTGTAAATCAAAAGTGGACCCTTTCAGAGGGGGGTCCCTTTTAGTTTGGGCCGTTTTTATTTGTTGTTGACAAAAACAAAGAATACCTTTATTCTAGTATAAGTTATTTAATCTTATTAAATAACTTATACTAGAATAAAGGTATTAAATTTATTGTGACTTTTTATGGTAATTGTTGTTATTCAATAAATAGGAGTTTCGTTTATGGTACAAACAATGCAAAAGTTTGGAAGTGCAATGGTTATTCCTGCTTTGTTTTTTGCTTTATTTGGGTTGGTAGTAGGAGTATCATCTGTATTCTTGGTTGGAGCAAGTCCTGGAGTTTGGAGAGATTTTTGGTGGATGGTCGGAGAAGGTGGTTGGACAATTTTTAGACAAATGCCTTTGCTTTTTGCCGCTGCTTTGCCGATAAGCTTAGCAAAGAAAGCATCCGCTAGAGCTTGTATTGAATCTTTTCTTGCATTTTTGCTTTTTAATTATTTCATTGCGGCTATTTTAAGACTTTATGGTCAAACTTTTGGCGTTGACTATTCTATGGCTCCAGGAGGGACTAGTGGACTTACTATGCTAGCTAATATCAAAACACTTGATACTAGTATATTTGGGGCAATTACGGTTTCATGTATTATTATCTATTTACATAATAGGTATTTTGATGTCAAATTTTCTCCTTATTTCCAAATTTTCTCAGGTAGTAATTACATAGTAGCTTTAAGCTTTTTAATAATGTTACCCCTAGCGTTAGTTTTTTGTATTATATGGCCTAGAATACAAATGGGAATTGCAGGTTTGCAGGGAATAATGGCCTATTCAGGAGCTTTTGGGGTATGGCTTTATACATTCCTAGAGAGAGTTTTGATTCCCTTTGGATTTCATCACTTCATTTATCAACCGTTTATATTTGGACCAGCTGTTGTTGATGACGGAATTTTAAAGTATTGGGCCGAACATATTCAAGAATTTTCTCAAAGTACTATCCCTCTTAAAGAATTATTTCCAGGTGGTGGGTTTGCCCTCCATGGAAATTCTAAGGTGTTTGGTGTGCTTGGACTTTCTTTAGCTATGTATTACACCGCTAAAGAAGATAAGAGAAAGGCTTTAAAGGGTTTGCTAGTTCCCGCAGCTCTCACTTCAATGATTAATGGAATAACGGAACCAATTGAGTTTACATTCCTTTTTGTTGCTCCCGCACTGTTTGTTCTGCATTCTGTTCTTGCAGGATGCATGTCTGCCCTTATGTATTCGTTTGGTCTTGTAGGGAACATGGGGACTGGGGTAATTGATTTTGCATTGTTGAATTGGATTCCCATGTGGAAGAATCACCCCCAACCCTACGTAGCACAGATTATTATTGGTAGCATTTTTACAGCCATTTATTTCTTTTCATTTAAGTACTTAATATTTAAGTTTAATTTCAAGACCCCTGGTAGATGGGAAGATGATACTCCTGTTAAGTTACATACTAAAAGGGATTATATCGGAGATCAACGCAGGCACCAATCTTTAAGCATAATTCATATGTTGGGAGGGAAATCCAATATTGAAGATGTTAGCAACTGTGCCACAAGACTTAGAATTACTGTTAAAGATGTCAATAAAGTACATCCTGATGAGAGCTTTAAAAAACATGGTGTTAAGGGGATATTTAAGACAGGCAATTATTTTCAAATTGTCATTGGGCTCGATGTTCCAATATTAAGAGAGGAGATAGAATCTATTCTTAACAGTAAAGAGGAGGAAGTATGAAGAAAAAATTTAATATTGTGATTGCTGGAGGGGGAAGTACCTTTACTCCGGGTATAGTGTTGATGTTGCTTGATCATCTTGATGAGTTTCCCATTGGGCATATTAAGCTTTATGATATTGATAGTGAGCGCCAAGATATTGTTGGAAAAGCTTGCAAGATACTAATTAGGGAGAGATATCCCGATGTAAAGTTTTCTTACGCCACGGATCCAAGAGAAGCTTTTAGTGATGTCGATTTTGTAATGGCGCATATTCGAGTTGGTAAATATGAGATGAGAGAGCTTGATGAGACAATCCCTCTTAAGTATGGGGTTGTTGGACAAGAAACATGCGGACCTGGTGGTATTGCTTATGGTATGCGTTCAATTGGAGGAGTTATTGAACTTGTTGATTACATGGAAAAATATTCACCTCATGCTTGGATGCTGAATTACTCCAATCCTGCTGCAATTGTTGCGGAGGCCACAAGATGCCTTCGTCCTAAATCTAGGATATTAAATATTTGTGATATGCCAGTTGGAATAGAGAATAGATTTGTTGATATTTTAAGATTAAAATCCAGAAAAGAATTGATTGTAAGATACTATGGCCTTAATCATTTTGGTTGGTGGACTGAAGTTAGGCATGTAAACGGCGATGATTTGATGCCAAAGTTAATAGAACATGTAAAAGAACACGGGTATCTTTCAGGAAGAGAAGCTGAGACAGGCCAGCACATTGATGCAAGTTGGACTTCGACATTTAGCAAAGTAAAAGATGTGGCTGCCCTTGATCCAAGTACTTTGCCGAATACTTATTTGAAATATTATTTGTATAGCGACTATGAGCTTACGCACACTGATCCTACTAAAACAAGAGTTAAAGAGGTCAAGGAGGGTAGAGAAGCTAAAGTTTTTGGAGAATGTAAGAGGATAGCTGAAAATAATACTGCTGTAGGTACTACTATTGAGATAGATGAGCATGCATCTTACATCGTTGATCTCGCCCGAGCAATAGCTTTTAATACAGGTGAAAGAATGCTTTTGATTGTTGAAAATAATGGAGCTGTTGAAAATTTTGATCCTACTGCTATGGTGGAAGTTCCTTGTATCGTTGGTTCTAATGGACCTGAGCGTATATGTATGGGAAGAATTCCTCAGTTTCAAAAGGGGCTTATGGAACAACAAGTATCTGTCGAAAAACTTACGGTTGAAGCTTGGGTGGAGAAATCATATTTAAAGTTGTGGCAAGCTTTGACTATGTCTAAGATGGTGCCAAGTGCAAGTGTTGCCAAGAAAATTCTTGATGATCTCATTAAAGTCAATGGGGATTACTGGCCAGAATTGAAGTAAAAAAAGCAAGCTCTATGCTTGCTTTTTTTACTAAATCAAAAAAATGGGACCAGGATGAGTTGAACATCCGACCTCAGGTTTATCAGACCTGCGCTCTAACCACCTGAGCTATGGTCCCCGGGATATACTTACCTCTTAGGATTTTATTGAACTTTATTTTGTTTGTCAATATGAGTTTTATTTTTCTATTTAGGTAGTATTTAGTTATTTTTGATTTTGATAAGGAAATAGAAGAAGGAGAATTATTGAAGGCAGGTGATAGAAAAACTTGGCATTCACATGATGAGAAGGATACAGATTTTAAAAGTTTGTGAGTCCAAAGGGAACAAATTCGGCTTAGAAGCACACACTAAGCTTCAGGAATTTTGTATAAAGGAGAGTAAATCTGTTCATAAATATTACTTATTTTTCTTCAAGAATGGGAGTTACTACTTCTTGAAGAAAATCTTCAACTTGAGAGGACGCAAATCCTGCATTTTGATTTGAATTTAAGATTTCATCCATATCCTCAGGCGTTAGCCTAAAACTTTCATCTTTAAGAATTAACTTAATTAGGTCATTTTCATTTTTTCCTAAATATATATTCTCCCGTACTTGCATGGAATAAGTTCTGAGTTTTTCATGCAATACCTGTCTGTCACCGCCATTTTTAGTTGCTTTCATTAATATGTCTTCTGTTAAGATAAATGGCATTTCCACTTTTACATGTTGTTCAATTATTTTGTCGTTTACTCTAATATTGTTAAATATTTTATCAAGTAATATCAAAATGGCATCTGCAGCTAGGAATGCTTGAGGAATATTTAGTCTCTTGCAAGCCGAATCGTCTAGCGTCCGCTCAAGCCATTGCGTTGCGACTATAAACCCGCCACTTGTTTGTAGGCTCATTATAAACTTGGCAAGAGAGGCTACCCTTTCGCTATGGATAGGGTTTCTTTTATAAGGCATTGCTGATGAACCTATTTGTTTTTTTTCAAAATGCTCTTCAATTTCCTTAAGGTGTTGCATGAACCTAATATCGTTAGTGATTTTATGTGCACTTTGAGCCAGGTTGCCTAGAAGGTTTAAAGTTGATGAATCAATTTTTCGATCGTAAGTTTGACTAGTTATTTTGTAAACTTTATCGAATCCCATTCTTTTAGCCACACTTATGTCCAGATTTTTTACCCTTTCAAAGTTAGAAGACAGCAATTCCTTAAAGCTACTCTGATTCCCCACAGCGCCCTTTACTCCTCTGAAACACAGATTGGATAAAATAAAATCAAGTTCTTTAAGATCAAAAATTAAACTTTTAAGCCACAAGCTGCTTCTTTTCCCAAGGGTTGTTAATTGAGCCTCTTGTAAATGTGTATAGGCAAGTGTTGTTAAATTTTTATGCTTTATTGAAAAATGATTTAAAGTTTTAATGACATTTTTTAAATGATTCTTAAGAAGCAATAATGCTTCTTTTGTTTGAACTAAATCCGTATTGTCCATTAAGAATGCACTTGTAACACCAAGATGTAAAATTTTTTTAGCATCCTCTCCAGCTGAATCAGCATATGCATAGAGATGAGCCATAACTTCATGTTTAAATTTTTCTTCATATTTTTCTACAACAGTAAAGTCAATGTTCTCAATATTTTTGTATAGCTTATCTAGTTGTTCTTGGCTAATGTCTACCCCTAATTCTTTTTGTGTCAAGGCTAAGTTATACCAAAGCTTTCTCCACGTTGTGTACTTGAATTTTGGTGAAAAAATGTAAAGCATTTCTTTGCTTGAATATCTTGACTCTAACGGGTTTACATATCTATCCATTCTTTATTCCTAAAAATGGTTTTTTCTCTTTCTGCTCCAAGGGAAATAATTGAGATTTGAACTCCAACTTCTCTTTCAATGAATTCGATATATTCTTTAGCCTCAGGTGGCAAATTTTCATAACAATTTATATTACTAATATCCTGCTCAAATCCCTTAAAACTCTTGTATACAGGCTTGGCTTTCTTTAATATTTCACAGGAAGTAGGTACATATTCGTATATTTTTCCTTGATATTCATAGGCCACACAAATTTTAAGTTCTTCTATACCATTTAGAACATCCAGTTTGGTTAAAGCTAAATGGTTTAATTCGTTAAGGTAAGCGGCTTTTTTGATAGTTAAAAGGTCAAGCCATCCAATCCGACGGGGTCTTCCTGTGGTTGCCCCATATTCTTTTCCCTTTTCCCTAATCTTGTCTCCAATAACAGAAATTTCGCTCACAAATGGACCTTCCCCAACTCTTGAAGAGAAAGCTTTTACTATTCCAATTTTTTGTTTTATTCCTGAAACAGGGATGCCACATCCCACAGCTGCTATGATTAACGTACTACTTGATGTTACAAATGGAAATGTTCCATTTTCAATATCAAGCATTGTGCCCTGCGCTCCTTCTATTAATATATTCTTTTTAGAGATGAAAGCTTCTTTTAATATTTCCTCTGTGTTTGTGATTATAGGTTGAAGAATTGCTATATATTTCCTGTAGTCACTTAAGATATCAACGTAATCGAAAGGTTCTTTGCCGTATATCTTTTCTATAATTTTGTTTTTTTCATCTAGATTTACTTTTAGTTTTTTCTTAAAAATTTCCATATTAAGTAGATCGACAGCTCTTATGCCTGTTCTATTTATTTTATCGGCATAACAGGGTCCAATCCCCTTCCTAGTAGTTCCGATTTTGTCACGACCCTTTATCTGTTCACTAAGTTCGTCAAGTTTAATGTGATAGGGCATTATTATGTGGGCTTTATCGCTGATTAGTATTTTTGTTTTAATGTTGTTTTGTTTGAGGATTTCAATCTCTTCGATTAAAATTCTCAGATCAATTACGACTCCAGATCCAATTATGCAATTTGATCCCTGTAAAGCTCCTGAGGGTAACAGATGAAAAATGAATTTTTTATTATTAGCAACGATTGTATGACCAGCATTACTACCTCCGTTAAATCTTACAACGTAGTCTGCCTTTGCCGAGAGAAAATCTATAATCTTTCCCTTTCCTTCATCTCCCCATTGGGTACCAATGACCGCATAAACTGACATCTTTGTCTCCTATTTGTTTATTTTTGATACATCCTTTGAGGTTCTGTGTTTTTCATTAAAATCAATGCCATACCCAACTATGAAATGATTATCAATTTCAAAGCCCACATAGTCTATGTGTAATTCTGTTAATCTTTTAGACGGTTTATTGAAAAGAGCACAAGTTTTAATCTCTTTAGGATTTTTCGTTTTTAAATGTTCAATAATTTTTTTATAGGTTAATCCGGTATCCACAATGTCGTCAAAAAGTATTACGTAGCAATTTTCTATGTCAATGTCGATATCTTTCTTTATTGTCACTTTTAGTGAAGAGTGAGCATTAGTTCCATAACTTGAAGCTTGTAGAAAATCTATTTTTACATTAAGTCCAATTTCTCTTGTAATATCTGCAAAAAATATGAATGAGCCTTTAAGGAGAGATATAAAAACTACATTATTCTTGTCCTTGTAGTAATCCCTAATCTCTTGAGCCAACTCTTTAATTCTGATTTCTATTCCTTCCGCTGAAAATAAAGTCGAAATTTGATCATTCATTAAGCTTATACTTGACTCTCTTTTTGTAATCTTTGATACTACAATTGTATTTTTTTTATCAATTTAATTCAAGCTAAATTATGGTTATGGTCCGTAGTTGATAATAAGTGTGATATTATGTACCTCAAAGAGAGATTTATACATGAATTCTAATTATCGAAAATATAAGATGCTAGTCTTTGATCTTGATGGAACTTTACTTAATAACGATCACAGGGTTACTCCACTGACTCTTAAAGTTCTTTCAAAATTGAGGAATGATTTTCGTATAATTATTGCTACCGGTAGGAGATTAGATGAGCTTAAGGATGTTATGGTGCAACTTAAAGAAATTGATATTGAAAAGGAGTATATGGTAACAGCCAACGGAGCTGAAGTATTTTTGCAAAACAATTTAATCTTGAGATACAAGATGGAATATAGTCTAGTAAGAGAAATTCTTAAACTTGAGAGGGGAGAAATTGATATTAATCTTTATACTTCAAGCGATTGGTATTCTGATAGAGCAATTAGGAGTCCAATTATGAATTATTTCATTAGTAATTTAGGGGTAAGGCCTGTTATTACTGATTTATTTTCTCTCCAAGTGGACTCTTTTTCTAAAATAGTTTATTTTTCTCAAGACTTTGTTGCTCTTGAAAATTTTGGGAATACAATAAGAGAGAAAAAGTTTAAGGATGTGCATGTATTTTATTCTGCTCGGGATCTTTTAGAAATTACAAATGTTAACGCTAATAAGTATAATGCTGTTAAAAATATTGCTTCATTTGAACGTGTTGATATTGAGGATATTTTAGCGTTTGGAGATAACGGGAATGACTACGAAATGTTAAAAAATGTTGGAAGGGGGATTGTAATGAAGAATGCTAACGAATTTGTGAGGACTAATTTACCAAATAACGAGATTACAAAATTCAGCAATGATGAAGACGGAGTCGCTAAATTTTTAATTGATTTTTTTGATCTTGACATTAGTTTTATTTAGTTCTTACCACTTAATTGTATTTTAGCAGTTAAAATTGGATAGTATTTATCTCATTCTTTATTTTGTCGAATATAATTGTCGTAGGTGTTTTTTATACTCTCTGCTCTACCATATAAGATAGAGGCTTCAGTCATTAACGGGATGAAATGTGACTTTTTTTCATCTAGTGTGTATCCATGATAGACATCATCCCTGATGAATAAATTTTTGCTGTAATCTTTCATTTTGTTTTCTAATTCATATTCCATGAATTGTTTGTCTTCAGTAGGCATTGTGTTTGCAAACGCAATGTGATTTTTTTCAATTATTTCTTTTGTAATAATAAACCAGTTTATCAGTTCTTTAATATATCCTTCGGCGTATCTTTTTAAATTCTCAATTTCTTGTTCATTTGTATTTGTTTCTAAAAAAATTATTTTAGTAAGACTCTCTTCTGTGCCTTTTGGTATTTCGGGTATATCCTCCGGTGTTGAGGTACAATTCAGGATGAGTGAGTATGATATTAAACAGAGCATTTTTTTGTGCATGCCTACTCCTTTTTAGTTAATTGTAGCACTTGGTGTGTCATTGTTGATTGTTTCGTTTTATAAATTTGGGCTGGGTGTGCGTTCTTAAAAATTGTTGATAAAAATGTTTTGAGGGTATTGACATAGAAAAAGTAAACGTATATATTAATCTATGTTGTATAAACGATTGGAATTGGCAATTTAGAGACGGAAGATAAAAATATGGTCAAAGTAATAAAGAGTCTATGGTGGATGCCTAGGAGCTTTAAGGCGAAGAAGGTCGTGGTAAGCTGCGAAAAGCTTGGGGGAGAAGCAAACATTTTATGATCCCGAGGTTACCGAATGGAGTAATCCGATTAGCTAGATGCTAATCATCTACTGCGTAGGTGGTAGAGGCTATACCAGGGGAAGTGAACCATCTAAGTACCCTGAGGAAAAGAAATCAAAGAGATTCCCTGAGTAGTGGCGAGCGAAAGGGGAGTAGCCCAAACTTCGGATGTGTCAAGCTGCAGAGCGTTGCATTCGGAGGGTTGTAGGACACTTGAAGTTTAGTCTGTGATAAACTGAGAAGTTACAAAGTATTTATATAGAAGAATAATCTGGAAAGGTTAGCCAGAGAAGGTGATAGCCCTGTAATTTAAATGTAAATATCTTCTTAAAGATGTTCCTGAGTAGGACGAGACACGAGAAACCTTGTTTGAAGCTGGGGAGACCACTCTCCAAGGCTAAATACTAGAAAGCTACCGATAGTGAAGAGTACCGTGAGGGAAAGGTGAAAAGAACCCCGGGAGGGGAGTGAAATAGAACTGAAACCGTGGACTTACAAGCAGTCAGAGCCATGATTTATTCATGGTGATGGCGTGCCTTTTGCATAATGAACCTGCGAGTTATCATGTCTAGCGAGGTTAAGGCATAGAAGTGCTGGAGCCTGAGCGAAAGCGAGTCTTAAAAGGGCGATTTAGTTAGATGTGGTAGACCCGAAGCCGAGTGATCTATTTATGGCCAGGCTGAAGCTTGGGTAAAACCAAGTGGAGGGCCGAACCCTAGTCTGTTTAAAAAGGCAGGGATGAGCTGTGAATAGGAGTGAAAGGCTAAACAAACTCGGAGATAGCTGGTTCTCCCCGAAATGGATTTAAGTTCAGCCTTATTTTAGTGCAGTAGAGGTAGAGCACTAATTGAGCTAGGGCCTGTCAAAGGGTACCAAACTCAGTTAAACTCCGAATGCTATTGTATGATGAATAGGAGTGAGACTATGGGCGATAAGGTCCGTGGTCGAGAGGGAAACAACCCAGATCAACAGCTAAGGTCTCAAAAATGTGTTAAGTGGAAAAGGAGGTTTAGGTGCGTAGACAGCCAGGAGGTTGGCTTAGAAGCAGCCATACCTTTAAAGAGTGCGTAATAGCTCACTGGTCGAGTACTTAAGCGCCGATAATGTAACGGGGCTAAACACATTACCGAAGCTTTGGATTCTAATTTAGGTTAGAGTGGTAGGGGAGCGTTCTGTAAGCCTGAGAAGCTAAGCTGGGAAGTTTAGTGGAGGTATCAGAAGTGAGAATGCAGGTATGAGTAACGAAAAAATGGGTGAGATCCCCATTCGCCGAAAACCTAAGGTTTCCTGGGTGAAGGTCGTCTTCCCAGGGTTAGTCGGCCCCTAAGGCAGAGCTGAAAAGTGAAGTCGATGGGAAACGGGTTAATATTCCCGTACCTCTTATAGTTTCGATTGGAGTGACGCATGAGGTTAACTACTGCTAGGCGATGGTTGTCCTAGTTTAAGCATTGAGGTGTTGATTTTAGTAGGAAAATCCGCTAGAAGAGCTGAGATGTGATGATGAGCGTTGTTTAGGCAGCGTGAAATGTAGGTAGTCAAGGTGCCAAGAAATAACTTCTAAGGTTAGGCTATGAGGGACCGTACCGCAAACCGACACAGGTAGGTGGGATGAAAATTCTAAGGCGCGCGAGAGAATCCACGTTAAGGAACTCTGCAAAATACGTACGTAACTTCGGGATAAGTACGACCTAAGAGATTAGGTAGCATAAAAATGGTCCAAACGACTGTTTACCAAAAACACAGGTCTCTGCAAATCTGTAAAGAGAAGTATAGGGACTGACACCTGCCCGGTGCTGGAAGGTTAAGAGGAGATGTTAGTGTAAAAGCGAGGCATTGAATTCAAGCCCCAGTAAACGGCGGCCGTAACTATAACGGTCCTAAGGTAGCGAAATTCCTTGTCGGGTAAGTTCCGACCCGCACGAATGGTGTAACGATTTGGACGCTGTCTCAACGTGGAGCTCGGTGAAATTGAAGTATCGGTGAAGATGCCGATTACTTGTGGTTAGACGGAAAGACCCCGTGAACCTTTACTATAGCTTGGTATTGAAATTTGGTTAGGTATGTGTAGGATAGGTGGGAGACTTTGAAGTCATCTCGTTAGGGATGGTGGAGTCGGTCTTGAAATACCACCCTTGCTTAATTAAGTTTCTAACTCGTAGTGATATGAGGAGAGTGCCAGGTGGGTAGTTTGACTGGGGCGGTCGCCTCCTAAAGAGTAACGGAGGTGCGCAAAGGTTACCTTAGAGTGGTTGGAAATCACTCTGTAAGTGTAAAGGCATAAGGTAGCTTAACTGTGAGACTGACAAGTCGAACAGATACGAAAGTAGGTCTTAGTGATCTGGCGGTAGCGAGTGGAAGCGCCGTCACTTAACGAATAAAAGGTACTCCGGGGATAACAGGCTTATCCTCCCCAAGAGTTCACATCGACGGGAGGGTTTGGCACCTCGATGTCGGCTCATCGCATCCTAGGGCTGAAGCAGGTCCTAAGGGTATGGCTGTTCGCCATTTAAAGCGGTACGCGAGCTGGGTTCAGAACGTCGTGAGACAGTTTGGTCCCTATCTGCCACAAGCGTTGGATATTTGAGAGGAACTATCTTTAGTACGAGAGGACCGAGATGGACGAACCTCTAGTGTACCAGTTATCCTGCCAAGGGTAAGTGCTGGGTAGCTACGTTCGGAAGGGATAACCGCTGAAAGCATCTAAGTGGGAAGCCTTCCTCAAGATGAGATATCCTATGAGGGTCCTGGAAGAATACCAGGTTGATAGGTTAGAAGTGTAAGTATAGTAATATATTAAGCTGACTAATACTAATTACCCGAATCTTTGACCATATTTTTGTCTTCCTTATAAACACCCTGGTGGTTAAAGAAGGGAGGAAACACCTGTTATCATTCCGAACACAGAAGTTAAGCTCCTATTCGCTGATGGTACTGCGAGTTCGCGGGAGAGTAGGTTATTGCCAGGGTTTTTGTTTTTAGTCTAGTTGTATGATAGGGATATGCGTAATTTAAGTATTGTTTTTTTGCTTTTTTTTTTGTTTTTGATTTATTTGCTGGTCAGACTATAAAGTTTAAGCTTGTGGATCAGTATTATCCTCTTTATTACAAGGATGGAGAGGGCAATATGGTTGGAATGATTTTCCCTCTACTTTCCAAGTGGGCACGAGATAACAATTACAATGTTGAGATAGAGGCTATTAGTCGTCTTGATAAAGATGAAATTGAAGACGATGTGATCTATTTGGGCCTGACTTACAATTCAAATTTAAATGGATATCTTCATTTTAAAAATGAGATTGGTAAGTGTGTTACTGCGTTATATTATGACAAAAAGGGGGGCAAAAACAGGCCCAGCTCCTTTTTTTCAAATAACTTACGAATAGGGGTTGTGAAGAACACAATATATGAAGATATTTTGAGATTTCATGGGCGGATTGATAATATTTTTTTGTTTGAAGACACTGAAGAGTTGCTTTTAGCGTTAAGAGATAATAAAATCGATTTAGTATATGGGAGCTGTAAATCACTGACTTGTGTGTGGTATAAGTCTTTTTACCCATATTTTATCGAACTTTTTAATTCCGACTATTTTCATAGTGTCAGTGTAAGGCTTGCTGTTAGTAAGAATGCCATCAGTGGTTTAAAGACTTTAAATGTTGATCTTTTAAGTTACATGAAATCGCTTTCTAGAGAAGAGTATAAATCTTTTAAGGAATTGGATATTTTGTTTACTCTTGATATTGGAATATATAGTGACTATCCTCCTTTAAGTTTTATTGATTCTAAAGGGAAACCTTTAGGTATTTTAGTTGATCTATGGGAGACTCTTTCTAGGAAGTACGGGTTTGTAGTAAATTTTGTGGGATTTCCAAAAGAAAGCATTAAAAAAGGCCTAGACGATAAGAATGTATCTGTTTGGGGGGGCATTCTTAAAGAAAGTGGAGATATTTTAGGTTCTAAAAATTATAAAGAGACTATTCCAATATACTTGCTTGATTTCAAGCTTTATTTTACGAATGCCAAAAATAGCCAAAGGGTCATAAATTCTCAGGTTGTTGATTTAAATTTTGACAATGTTAGTTTAGATAGAAACACAGACATAGTAAACAATTTTTCAAGTGTAGTAAGTAATTCATATGGATTTGTAGAAAATTCAATAACCACGAGGTATTTATTAAAAAAACACGGATATAACAGTATATTAAAATCAGAAGATCCAAATTTCAGTCAAAGGAGGTCTTTGGTATTTGCAACTAATAACAAAAGGTTTAAGTTGTTTTCATACATGCTGAATGCAATAATAGAAGACTTTTTTTTTGATACTTTATTACAAATAGATAATAATTGGCTTGATCAGGATGAAATTAAAGATTATCAGAGTAATGGATATGGTTATGTAGGTAAGAACGATTTCAATATTGAGGAGAAAATTTGGTTACTAAATAATAAAAAGTTAAGTCTTGCTGTAAAGGATTGGTATCCTATTGATTATTTTGATTCTGGTAGTTACAGAGGGGTAAATGAAGAGTTAATTGATAAGATACAAAGATTGACAAATTTAAAATTCGACATACTCCGAGTTGACAAGGGGGATGGGGTTGAAAATTTGATTAGTTTGGGGAAAGTAGATATATTAGCTACTAATTTAGAGGGGGAAAACCTGGATTATATGTTTAACATTAAGACAAGTACTGGGATTCCACTTTATGTTTTTTCAAATAAGATTAAACTATTCCCTTTCAATTTTTATGATCGATGTGCAATACTTAAATTTTTATATACAGAGGAATTGCGTTTTAAAGCAAAAACGCAGTTAGTACAAGTGGAGAGCTTTAAGGAGGCTCTAGATCTTCTTTATAGAGGTAAAGTTAGTGGGATTATTAGTGATGAGTATACTGCTGCTGTTAACTTTGGGGATTTAAACGTGCAGGATGTTAAAAAGCTACCTACTTATATAGACTTAAAGTTTGATTTAAATGTTGCGGTGTATAACCAGGATTATATTTTAAGGGGGATTATACAAAAAAGTTTATTCCGTGCAAATGTTGGTAACAGGTTATATTTTGATGATTGGGTTTCTAATGTTTATGAGAGATCTAAGAAAATTGGATTTAAAAAATTTTTGCTGACATCAATGATTGTTGTCTTACTTCTTTTGACTATTTTTTTCATTTCTTTGTTCAGGTTAGGTCAGGAGATAAGTTTTAGGAAAAAGATGTACTTTTCTGCAATTAGCGAAAAGAAAGTTGCTAAGAATGCCATTAATGCTAAAAATATCTTTGTTGCAAGCATGAGTCACGACATTCGTACTCCTGTTAACGGGATAGTAGCAGCTACTGAACTTTTGGATCGTACAGATCTTGTTGATGCTCAAAGGGAATATGTTCAAATGATAAATTATTCATCTAAATCACTGCTCTCTTTAATCGATGATATATTATACATTTCTAAAATAGACATGAATGGAATGTATATTGAAAATAATGAGATAGACCTGGAGCGTGAAATTGAAAGCGTTTTAAAGAGTTTTCAGTCTCAGAGTGCTAAGCAGAATCTTGATTTAGTTTTTTATTCGAAATCGAATTTAGAAAATTACTTAATAGGTGATATTTCTAGGTTGAAACAAGTGCTTATCAATTTAATAGGAAATGCTTTTAAATTTACCAATGATGGAATTATAGTTTTAAATTACGAGAATGTGTACAGCACAAAGGATAGTAAGGGAGATGAAATAGTTGCTATTGAATTTAAGGTAAGTGATACTGGAAGAGGAATTAAACAAAGAAGTATATCTGAGATATTTGAATTGTTTAAGCAAGAGGATAACTCTGATTCAAGGATACATGGGGGTATTGGTCTTGGACTTGCGATTTCAAAGAAGCTTGTCAGTTTAATGGGAGGTCCTGGTATTGAGGTTGAGAGTCAGGTGGGCTCGGGAACAACTTTTTCATTTGTGTTGCCTTTTGTTTTGGGAGGCAAGATTGAGGGTAGGGATAAAGAGTCAAATAAATTCGAGTTGGTAAGGGACAAAAAGATCTTAAGCCTACTTCCAAATGAAAAGGCTGTTAGGGTACTTAGTCAAATAAGTGAGATATTTGATTACAAAGATAACATACATTACTCTTATTCTTATGATGATGCTTATGAGATGTTTCATAAAAATCCTTGTTATGATTTTGTTTTTATAAGTGTAACCAATGTTGGTGTACCGGAAGGAATTAATTTTGCTAAAAGGATAGAACGCTTAAGCTCCACTACAAGAATAATTTTTGTGGTTCCTTATTTAACGAATAATGAGATGATTGATCTTGAATATAAATGTATTCAAAAGCCTTGCAGAAGGTGGGATTTTTATTCTGGTTGGATTAGAAACGGCTTTACTTCAGATGAGGCAATACTGGACGATTTTAATGTTATTAAAATAGAAGATGACGTTAGTATTTTAATAGCCGAGGATAATGAAATTAATCAGAAGGTTTTGAAAAATGTTTTAGTTGCCATAGGAGTTAGTGAAAATTCTATTGATATTGTGGACGATGGAGCTCGTGCTATTGAGGTTTTAAGCAATAGGAGATATGATATAGCTTTTATTGATATAAGAATGCCAATTTGTGATGGCTTTTCAGTTGCTAAGGCGGTACGTGAGTTTGAGAGGCATAACAACTTAAGTCCATGTATTTTAGTAGCTGTCACAGCGCATGCGTTAAGAGAATATAAAGATAGATGTTTTGATCATGGGATGAATGATTATATTGCAAAGCCAATACATATCAGGGCAATTCAGAATGTGTTGACGAAGTATCTACAGGTTGAGTTTAAAGGTGATAATAATCTAGAAGACATCGGCCAGGGTAAATATCCGAATTTCCCTCATTTGGATATTAGAAAGGCTTTAAGAGACCTTGATATTTCGTATGATGTGTATAAAAACTTGTGCAAGGGACTTGTTGATGTCATTGATAATTTCATTGTTGAATTGGACAGTGCCTTTCGCGTAGGAGATTTAGAAGTGGTAAAAATTGCGACGCATTCGGTTACCGGAGCTCTTGGTAATATGCGTAGTAGCTTATTTGAAAAATTTAGAGAGATTGAGATAAGTCAAAAGCCTGTTCATGAATTGAAAATGCTTTACTATGAGATACGTAAAGATTTGCTTGTGCTTATTGAAAATATAAAAATACATATTTTAAGTGATGTTAATAGTGTGGGTCGGGAAAAATTAAACTTTAAGAGTAATGATGAGTTTTTGTATCTTATGCGAAGGCTTTTACGTGGAATAGAGAACAGGAACCCTAAAGAATATAAGGAAGTACTTGAGGTGCTTAAGAGATATAATTTGGATGAGAATAAAAGAGCGTTATTTGATTCTCTTCTAAAAAATTTGAGGTTATATAAGTTTGAAGATAGTTCTAAAATTGTTCAACGTATGGCGGGTTTTGTTGATACAGAGAAGACATAATGGAAGGGATAGTACTGGATGATTTGGAAGAAAATAGAGTTGAAGTACAAAAATTACTTCTAGTAGATGATACTCCTACAAATTTGGATTTGCTAATAGATATATTGCAAGATGATTATGAAATCAGGGTTGCAATAGATGGGTTTGATGCTTTAAAACAGGTTAAGATTGATAGCCCTGATCTTATTTTGCTTGATGTATTGCTACCAGATATTAGCGGTTATGAGGTTTGTAGAAGACTTAAAGGTGATCCTGAAACAAGAGATATTCCTATAATTTTTATTAGTTCAAGAGATTCTACTGATGCTCAACTTGAAGGATTTAACGTTGGTGGGGTGGATTATATTTTAAAACCTTTTAACGCAAGAATTATTGACGCAAGGATTAAAACTCACCTTGAACTTAAAAGACTTAGAGATCATTTTAAAAACCTTGCAAGGATTGATGGACTTACTCAAATTCCTAATAGAAGGTTTTTTACAGATAAATTTGCTAAATCTTGGATGAAGGCCTTGGAACATAAAGAAAGGGTCATTGTGGGGATGCTGGATATTGATTATTTTAAAAAGTACAACGATAACTACGGACATACCAACGGAGACGAGTGCCTTAAGTTGATTGCAAAGAGCCTGAATAAAATTGCTGTTAGATATAAAATATGGGTTGCTCGCTATGGGGGCGAAGAATTTATTTTATTTTCAGTTAATAAGAGTTTAGATGAGATGATTATTATTGTTAATTTGATCATTGAAGACATTAAAAGTTTGGAAATAGTTCATGAATACAACAGTGTGTCTGGGTTTGTTACAGTTTCAATCGGACTTGCCGAACAAATCCCTTGTGATACTAATTTTACCAAAATCATTAAACTTGCTGATGATAAGTTATATGAAGCCAAGGTCTCTGGACGAAATCAGTTTAAATATTGAAGTTAAATTTTGTAAGTTAAAGAAAACCCGATAGAATCGTAGTGCATGTATGAGTTATTTGTAGTAATTCTCTTTAGAATATCAGACATGCCTACTGTATCTTCCGTGTACATAGGTTTTGTTGAAAATTTGAGCTGTATATCCAGACTTAAATGTGATGTGATTTCAAAGTTTGTAACAAAGGAAATATTATGATAAAAGAAATCACTTCCCCATCCTTTATTTGATACTGTGCTCACATTTCTAGCATCGCCAATGTATGTTTTTCCTTCATATAAAAGGCCTATTGTGTTGAGGGATAATGGCATTTTATAGGCTAGTAGTGCATAAGGATTTATTGTAAATCCATTTATTGTTTTGCCTTCATCAGATTTGTATATCCAAAGTTGGCCGGAAACAGCATGAGCATTATTTATGTGTAAAATATGGCCACCAAGTACGGTAATAATATGAGTCCATTCCCCACCAAGTACAGCATTAAGGTCAAATTGTAGGCGACCTCCCATCGTTATTTCGGAATAAAATTCAGCACTTTTTGAATAGATTCCATCTCCAATGTGTATTCCAACGCCCTTAAATCCAAATCCCTTCCAGCCTACTCCAACTTCAACTGCTGTGTATAAATTCATAAAGGCAATGGGAGTGATGCTGACTCTGCCTTTAAGTAAGGTAAGAACGGGAGAGAGTCCAATGTTTAAGTCTAAATCAACCCCGTTGCTTTGGAATAAAAGTGAGTTGGGACTATCTAAAACTTTAATAAATTTATAATAGCCTAAATATGAAATTAGCTTGATACTTCCCCATGAACTGGGTGAAATTTGACTGTTTGGTGTTACGGGTTTAATCTGAGGAGTTATGAAACTTGGAGAGAAGAAGCCACCTGTTGTTCCAAGTGCGTGTGGAGGATAATAAGCAGTTTGGAGATTGATATAAAAATATCCTTTGTTTACGGTGTCTTGACTCTCATTTGGATGAACCAAAAAGGACTGCAAGAACAACAAATACACAAACAAAACTTTTAGTACATAAATCTTTGCTTTCATATCTTCCACCTCATCAACATTTTCAGATACATCTATGTTGTGAAGTTCAATGTTAATTGAGTAGAAATCTGTTAGTGGCCTTTTTGCAAGAATACTCTTATTAAGCTATTTTATTATTTTCATCAAATTTTTTTCCACCTCATCAACATTTTCGGATGCATCTATGTTGTGAAGTCTATTGCTAATTGAGTAGAAATCTATTAATGGCTTTGTTTGCAAGTGATATTCTTTAAGTCTTACTTTTAAAGACTCTTCTGTATCATCTTTTCGCTGATAAAGAGTGTCTTTGCAAAAATCACAAACTCCCTTTTCTTTTGTGGGAAGTGTGTATATGTTAAATATTCCACCGCAGGATTTGCATATTCTTCTTCCGGAAAGTCTTTTAATGAGGATCTCTTCATCAATTAAAAAATTTATAATTTTAAAATTCTGCAAGAATTCATCTAAAGCCTGAGCTTGCCCGATATTTCTTGGGAAACCATCAAGAATAAAATTATCTGGGCTGTCAAGGGTATTAATTTTGTCTTTAACAAGTTTAATCGTGATTGAATCGGGAACCAATCTTCCGCTTTCAACTATTCGTTTTATTTCCTTGCCAAGTAGAGTAGAATGTGTGATCTCTTCTCTGAATAGATCCCCTGTTGAAATGTGATAATAGTTTAACTTTTTTAAAATGATCTTAGCGATTGTGCCCTTACCAGAACCTGGGGATCCTAAAAAAACAAGTTTCATGATTCAACTCCTGTAGTCCTTACTCTTAATGTTTAGCTGAAAATATTGAACAAAAATTTAAGACCAACAATTGTTCCAATAGAAGAGCCAATGTTGACAAAGAACACTATCAATAAAATTTTTGTAACCTTATTCTTAAAGTATCCCCTTATGTTAGTTAAATCTTCTTGTAGGTCTTCAAAGTCTTTTATTTTTGGTTTATTTATGTAAGCTTCAACAAGCCCTGCAACCATACCTGTGCCAATAAATGGAATCAGAGAAAATATTGGAGCGCCAATTGAAGCTGTAAATATTGTTATGAGGTTGGCTCCTAAGAGGATAGCGGCGAGACCTGCAAACGAAGCATTAAACAATATCCAAAGTTCTAAATTCTTATAGGCAAAATCAAATCCCTTAAAATAAAACGAGCTCGCTATTAGTGCAATGACTAAAATCGGAATTAAGTAAGATACAAATTTGCCCAATGAGAAAATCTTCTTAGGTATGTTGCATAGAGCACCAATGTCTATTGTTTTCTTGTTTTCTTTCATGCTCCTCAAATTTGCTACTATACCCTTTACATGTCCAGCTCCGACAACCGCAAAAATCGTACCCGAACCCTCAAGTATTTTACTTGCTATAAACTCATCTCTTTCGTCAATTAAAACTTTCTTAACGGTAGGAATTTCTTTTGCAAGTTCTTCCATCATACTTGAGAGAGCATCTTGTTCTTTTAATTTCTCAATTTCGGCTGCTGTTACTTTCGCATCTGAAAATGAGAACAGGCTTGATATTATTTTGATTTTTTCTATAAATGGAACACAATTCCAAGCCCTCTTTAGCGTTATCTCAACTTTTCTGTCTGCTAGTATTACTGGAATATTGTGCTCTCTAGCCTTCAAAATAGCTGTTTTCATTTCCTCTCCAGGACTAATCCCTTGTTCTTTTGCTAACTTTTTTTGGAAATTACTTAGCACTATTTGAACTATTAATAAAAATGCTTTTCCTTGCCTTATTGCTTCATATATATCTAGATCTTGCCACTTCCTATGCTCGTCCGTGTCCAGAATTGCATTACAGCGTGCTTCGTCAAGTTCGACAGCAACAAAGGATGGTTTTAGTTTTTCAATCAAGGCAGCCGTGTCTTGTGAACTCTTCTTTGACACATGTGCCGTCCCTAATATGTACACCCTATCACTATCAACATCAAGAGTGCTAACATGCGAAAAACAATCCTCAGTGCCCTCTTCTCTAATATCCAAAGAATATCCTCATCTTAAAACTTCAATCATCAATCAAAATAGCCTTCAACAATTTTACCACATGGTTTATTGAAACTATATAGTCTACATTATTTTCTTCTATTGCGATTTTTGACATACCAAAAACGACAGAACTTTCTTTATCTTGAGCGAAAGTGAGACCCCCAGCCTTCTTAATCTCTCCAATTTCCCTGGATCCATCACTTCCCATTCCCGTCATTATAAAGGCTATTGCTTTCTCTTTCACATTTTCAGATATGGATTTAAACAATACTCCAATAGATGGCTTGTGTCCGTTTACGTTTTTATCGTCAAACACTTCTATTTGATAATTGTCATTGACTTTGTTAATTCTAGTGTGGTACCCACTGGAGCTTATGTATATGAATCCCTTTTTTGGTATTTCTTTATTACTTGTTTCCTTTACAGCCAAGTTGCAGATGTTATCAAGACTTCTTGCAAATTCTGACGTAAATCCCTTTGGCATATGTTGAACAATTATTATTGGTATAGGAAAATTATCTGGGATTTCTGGCAATATAGTCTTTAATGCAACAGGTCCTCCTGTAGATATTCCAATGGCTACTATATCGAATTTTCTATTTTTAAGTTTTTTTAAATCTTTTTCATCTAATATTATTTCTTTATCAAGAATTTCACTTTCGATTTTATCTTTTTGAATTATTAAATTTTCATCCATTGTGTTTGATGTATTTAAAGCTTCTTCGTTGGCTACACCACTTGTGACAACTTTATTTGTTTTTAATTTTAAATTAGTATTATGGATAATTTTGCTTTTTATAGCCTTTGTTCCGTAAGCAGAGAGTAAATCAATAATTTGATCTTTTATACATTCTATGCCAGCATCAGATTTGATGATAAAATCATCTGCTCCCCTTAGGAGTGCATCTTTTGCTATATCTTCGCTTGATGACAGAACGACAACAGGAATCTTGTTATCAATGTTTTTCTTTGCTTGTAAAAATGCAATTTCCTTTATTGTTTCTGTTTCCAGACTGAATAATATGACATCGGGATGTTTACTGAGCTTCTTAAGGGCAAATTCTCCGTTAGACGCAGTTGCAATAACTTCAAGTTTTAAAGACGAATTAATGATATCCGATATGGTTTTTCTATTAATAGCAGAATCTTCAATAACAAGCACATAAATTCTTGTTCTCATTTGTGCCTTGCTCCTATAAACTCGTGTTGATCAAATTATAACCTATACTTGGGTTGGAATTGCAATTTTGCTTTTGGAGTACTTTGTGCGTCTTTTTCGTATATTATGGCCCAAGGTGTTTTTAAAAATTTAAAAGGAAGATCAAGGCCAAACAGCGATTCTGAGTGTCCAATAAACAAGTAACTCTTTAAGGACATAGAGGAGTAAAACTTTTTCAAAACTTGTATTTTAGATTTTTCATCGAAATATATGAGCACATTTCTGCAAAAAACGACATCAATATTTAAAAATCCACTTTCAAAATTCAAGTTATGATAATCAAAACGTATGTGTTTCTTAATATCAGACGTTACCCTGTATCCATCCATGTGTGGTGTTGTATATTTTTTGTATTTTATTGGAATGTGTTCACACTTTTGAGCAGAGTAGTAACCTTCTCTTGCTATCATCAGAGATTTTAGGCTTAAATCAGATGCGATGACAACAAAATCAAAGCTTTCCGGAAGATTAGATTTAAGAACAAATGCTAATGAATACGGTTCTTCTCCACTTGAACAACCAGCAGACCATACAACAATTTTTTTTTTGTTCTCCTTATTTTTAATTTTTACTAAATTTGGAACTATAAATCTTTCAAAGGTCTGAAAATGAGCTTCGTTTCTAAAAAATCGTGTTAGGTTTGTTGTCACAAGGTCCAAGAAATAATCCCTTTTAAGACTGTCAGAAAGAATTAAATCATATAACTGACTTGGCGTGTTAACATTTTCAAGCTCGTGCATAGCATCGTTAATACGACCCTTGAGTACAACCTTGTTCTTTTCATCAAAACGAATACCGCTATTTTCGTATACAAAACTGCAGAATTTTAGAAGCAGTTCATCGCTGACACTTAGCATTTAACTAGACCCAAACCTTATACCCTTTCCTATTAATCAAATATTACTTAATTATGATAAATTTCTAGTTAATTTTACAAATTTTATAAAATAATTATAGAATTGAAACTGGTAATTTTATTTAATATCGGGAGAAGGAAGATGTTTGTGAGGACGTGTTTATTTTATCTTTTGTTTATTTTATTTTTAATGAGTTGTATTAATAAAAAGGAAAGTGCAGTGGATGGTAATGGGATATTTGCATCAATTTATACAAATAAAGGCAATATAAAAATAGAGCTTTATTACAAAATTGCTCCTTTGACAGTTATGAATTTTATTGGTCTTAGTGAGGGCCTGATTAATAATTCTGTTACAAACGGTCCTTATTTTGAAAATATTATTTTCCATAGAGTAATTGATGGATTTGTTGTTCAAACAGGAGATCCTACAGGAACGGGTACTGGGGGACCAGGTTATTCTTTCCCAGATGAGCTGGGTAGGGGGTTGAGTCACAATTCAGAAGGAATTGTTTCTATGGCTAATTCAGGAGTTGATACCAATGGAAGTCAGTTTTTTATTACTCTCTCAGACAAGCTTTCTTATCTTGATTCTAAGCATTCAATTTTTGGCAAGGTGGTTTCAGGAATGGATACGGTTTATGGTATAAATCAGGGAGATAAAATAGAGAGAGTGGAAATTACTCGTGTTGGTGCTGAGGCTGAAGCCTTTAAGGTCAGTGATGAAGAATTTGTAAAGTTAAAGAAAAGTTATGAATCAAGTAGGATAGAAGAGGCTGAAAAATACATATCTTCCCAACTTGAAATGATTTATGAGAATTATAGAGATTACCAAAAGGATAGCAATGGCATTTTCTATAAGATTGATAGGCAAGGAAAGGGGAGGGGTATTAAAAAGGGCGATGTTTTAAGAGTAGACTATGAAGGATTTTTACTAAGTGGAGCAAAGTTTGACAGTTCAATTGAGAGAGGAGAGCCGATTAAGGTTGTGGTTGGTAGCGGGCAAGTAATTAGGGGTTGGGACATAATGCTGGAGGATATGCATGAAGGAGAGGAAAGGACGGTAATAATTCCACCAAGTTTTGCTTATGGGGATAAGGGTATTGGTGAGGTTATAAAACCAAATTCTTTTTTAAAATTTAATATTATTGTAAGGAAGATCAATTAATGTTTGGTCGAATTTTTTTTGAGGAAAATATCAAATATGAAATTTGTAGAAAATTTTTTCATATCTCTACTTTAATATTTTTGTTGTTTTATAAAATAAATTTTTGGTTAGGGTTAGCATCTAGTTTATTTTTTGTGATTATGTACCTAATTTCGGAAATGTGTAGACTCATGAAAATAAACTTACCCTTGCTGCGATATATATCAGGAATCATGCTAAAGACCAGAGAAATGTCTTCTTGTAAAATAGCGCTCTCGCCCATATTTTTAGTAGTGAGTATATTTTTCACATATTATCTTATACCGGAGCCTTTTAATCATATTGGAATATTTTCAGCCTGTCTTGGTGATGGGCTTGCAAGTCTTTTTGGAAAGATAGTTCCTTCTTTTAAACTTGTAAACAATAAGACATTTTCTGGTAGTGTTGTTATTTTTTTAGTCTCTTTTATTGTCTGTTATTGTTTCTTCCCAGATTTGATATTAGCATCTGTTGTTGCATTGGGAGCTGTTATTGTTGAACTTTTCGATTTTAAAAAATATGACAACTTATTTCTGCCTGTGGGTGTGTCAATAATATCTCTTGTTGTGTGCTGAAATTAAAGTTCATAACCAATAGAAGAAAAGCTTTCCGGATTCTTTTAAGTACATTGATGCTCCTATCGAGATTGGAATGCAAGAATAAGGGGTTTCAATAAATTTTAAGTATATCCCTATTACTATTAAAGATATTGATATAAATAGGAGGAGATAGCTGGAGGTTTTTTTTCTTAAAAATGCTACTAAAAAATTCGCTGATGTAAGTATTAGGAGCAAATTAACATAAAATTTGTGATTTTCTGTTCCCAAAAGAGAACCATTCATATTGGTATGCTCATATGCGTTAATGGGAGCTAGAGAGACATAGATAATTGAAAAAGTGAAAATTAAATATATGGTGTAGGTGATTGATTTTATTTGAAAATCGCATATATGTAGGCTTAGAAAAAATAAATTGAGCAACGAAAATACGGTTATTAAATGGTAAATTTTCATGTAGTAGTAAAATCCTAAATTTAGTTCATGATTTAAAAAGTAATACTTAAGAATTGAGAGAGGTTCGAATGTGTATAAGCAGATGAAGCAATAAAAGAATACAAATTGTATATTGTTTGTTCTTTTATAGTTAATGTATGTCCAAACGGAACCTACTATTCCGATACTGAAGATGAAAAAATTGTTAATCAGGGTTGGTAAATTTCTGTTGTAACTCTTTACAAGATAAGTATAAAAGTCTACTTTAAAGTTTACAAAATACATCAATGTTGATATTACGGCTATTCCTAATGCAAAAATTGTGAATAAGAAGATATTAAATCTAATAAAGGCTATTTTCATCTAAACTTCCAACGATATGGATCTTTTTTCATTTTAATCACTTCTTTAACACCAGAATCAAGTTCTGCAAAAAAGTCTATACTGGTTTTCTCTTCAATTGAATAAACACTCACAACATAATTTCTTAAATTCAAGTCACTAGCCTTTTCATTTGGGATAATGAAGGAGACTATATCGTAAGAATCATCACTGTTCAATGATAGCACTATTTTGTAAAAATTTTTCGGTACCAAGACCTTATTTTTCCCAATGAATCCCTTATTTTCTGTTAGAATACCAGCACTAATAATGTAAACTTTCCCCTTTAAAAGGGTCCATTCTCTGACTAATTTTTCAAGTTTTAGCCAAATTCCAGAATTAAATTCTCTTGTTTGAGGAGATATGTTTGATAAAAAATAGGTATCCTTCATTGCGTCCTCAGAAAAAGACATGTCGGCAGAACTTACAATATGTCCTCTGTCATACCCGCTCTTAAGGTAATCAGTTAACTTTGGATTAATCCCTTTAATGTCTTTATCTTCAAAAAATTTATTAATTCTTTTTATCTTTTTCTCCTTTAGTAATGTTAAAGCCAGTTCGACCATTTCTCTTTTTAAATAATAAGCCACCCATTCTGCCTGTCTTGCACTCTCTGCATACCCTAAAGAATAATATTTTTTATTTAGCACTTGAGTAGTAAGGGCTCCCCTAGGTAAGAGTTTCTTCCCTTCTAGCCTAATTGCACTTTGAGGACTCTGAATTTTATCTTTAAATGTTTCTATGTAAGCAGAAGCTATTTCTTTAACGTTCTTTAAAATTTTGGGATTTTGATGAAGGAATAAAAAGCCTAATAAAATTAATATGTAGAAACATAATAGAAACCTTAATATTTGTCTCATGATTTTATCTCCGTATTTCCAAAATTGTATCTAAGTCCAAAATCAAAAGAAATGTTGAATGTATCAAGAAATAAAAAGTCAAATCTTGAATATAGGCTCAGGTGGGATATAGAGTTTTTAGTGGAAAATTCAAAGAATGTGTATGGCTCTACTACATATGGCATTTTTCCATAGAATTTAAAGTCGCCTATAAAGTTTGTTGAAAGGTAAAATCTTCCCCCAACGCCAAAGGTCAATGAAAAATATTCTGTTTTGCTTGCTAAATTTGCAATATGCCAATTGACCCCCGTGCCAATATAAGAGCTTGAATACTTAAATTTTCTTGATAAGTTATAGTCTTCATTAATTGTAATCATAACCACAGCTAGAAAATCAAAATGATTAGTTGCAAACATGTAATAGGGTCTAAATATTAAATGGTTTATTTTAGAATTTATGAAAAACCCAGTTCCAAGCCCTATTCCTGTTGAATAAGTAAATCCTCTCTCTACGGAGAAAAAGTTGTACTCATTTTTATTTGATGGTTCCTCTAAGGGTAAGCTTTTTTCATTATTTATCTCATCTTTTTGTTGTTCTGCATTTAAAAATGGGAACATAAAACATAGCAAGAAAAAACGAAGTTTTAGTATTTTTTTCATAGTTAAATTAGCTTCAATAATATAAAATAAATTAGAAACAAAAAAGTAAGTTCAAGTGGAAGGCAGATTAATAGATTTAACTTTAAAATAATTGTAACATATTTTTATTAATTTTTAATAAAAAAAATCAAGGTTTAATTTTATACCGCAATACGATTAGGCTGGCGGCTAGGAGGTTTGAGGATATGTTTTTAGATTTTTTGAAGAAAGAGCTTGTTTTTATATCTACGGAAATAAAATCTAAAGAAGATGCCATTAAGTTTTTAGTAGACAAAGTAAGTGAAGAGGGTTATACAAGTAATAGAGATGAATTCCTTCAGGGTATTCTTGATAGAGAAAATATTGGAGACACATCTTGGGAGAACGGTGTTGCTATTCCTCATTTTGTAGGAGAGTCTGTTAAGACAAGTTTTATTTCGTTCCTTTACGTAAAGGGAGATGGCATACAGTGGTCCGATGATAATCCTCCCATTAATTTAATATTTTTAATTTGTATGTCTAAAGGCCAACAGGGTAATGACCATATCAAGTCAATAGCTTTCATAGCTCAATTATTTGAGAATGATGATTTTAAAGATATTTTGAAAAACGCAAATAATCCTGATGAGATTTATTCTTACATAGAGAATATTGAAAAATCTTCTACAGCCGATACTGTGACTTATTCTGGGACAAAAAAAATAGTGGCTGTGTCTGCTTGTCCTGTAGGTATTGCACACACATATATTGCTGCCAAGAAGATTGAAAATGAGGCTAGGAAACAAGGTTATGGGATTAAAGTTGAGACTCAGGGTTCTATTGGGATTGAGAATGCCTTAACTGAAGAGGATATTAAGGATGCTGATGTTGTAATACTTGCTGTTGATAAGGACGTTAATGAAGAGAGATTTGATGGAAAGAGGGTTTATAAGGTTTCAACTGCAAAGGCTATAAATAACATAGAGTGTATTATTAAAGAGGCGTTTAATGCTTCAATATTTAATTGTAAGAGTGTAAAACCTTCTTTAAGAGATGCAACCAAAAAGCCCAATGCTAGTTTTTATAAATACTTAATGAGTGGGGTTTCTCCTATGATTCCGATTGTTGCAAGCGGTGGTATTTTGATTGCCCTTGGAATATCATTGGCAGGAATTGGTTCTGATGGTCCAAATTTCGCAGATTATCCTTTTTATAAGACGATTACGGATATTGGTGCTGTTGCTTTTGGAATGATGTTGCCAATACTTGCTGGGTTTATTGCTATGGCAATTGCCGATAGGCCAGGTCTTGCACCGGGTCTTGTGGGGGGAGTTCTTGCCAGGGATGTTGGATCAGGATTTTTAGGCGCAATACTTGCCGGATTTATTGCAGGTTTTGTTGCTAGATGGATAGCGCAGAGAAAAGTGCCTGAATGGATAAGACCTGTCATGCCTATTTTTGTTATTCCTTTAATAAGCACTGTTATTATTGGATTATTCATGCTCTATGTCGGGGCTTATATTGCACAATTTATGACATTGCTTGAGAGTGGACTGAAATCGTTACAGAGTAACTCAGAGGCTTATGGTATTTTGGGTAAAGTTCTCCTTGGTTTAATACTCGGTTCTATGGTTTCTGTTGATATGGGAGGTCCTTTTAACAAAGTTGCATTCCTTTTTGGTGTTGGTATGATTCCTCAAGTCCCACAAATAATGGGTATGGTAGCTTCAGCTATTCCTGTTCCTCCCATGGCTATGGGGCTTGCTACTTTGATTATGCCTAGGTTATTTGAGGAAGAGGAGAGAGAGTCTGGGAAGATATCATTCTTAATTTCCTTTATTGGAATTAGCGAGGGCGCTATTCCATTCGCTGCTAGTGACCCTGCGAGAGTGATACCGTCAATAGTGGCTGGGGGGGCTGTTGCAAGCATTGTTGCAGCGTTTTTGGGTGTTGCAGATCATGCACCACACGGAGGGCCCATAGTGCTTCCTGTGGTTGATAATAAATTAGGGTTTATTATTGCAATGGCTGCTGGAGTTGCGGTTGCAACAATTTTGGTAATTTTATTAAAATCTTTGAAATCTAGGGAATCTAAATGAGAATAGACAATATATTTTTGATGAAAAATGAGATTAAGGAGTATGATTGGGGTGGAGTTAGCTTCATTCCTTCTCTTTTAGGGCAAAAGCAAGATGGACAGCCTAAAGCTGAGATGTGGCTTGGAGCACATAAGACATTTTCTAGTAAAGTGTTGATTGACGGTCAATATGTCCCTCTTTATGATTTTTTAGAACACCATGGGGAGCTTTTGGGAAAGGGAAATGAATTATCTTTTCTATTTAAGGTTCTCTCAGCCTTAAAGCCTTTGTCAATTCAAATACATCCTTCAAAAGAAATTGCCCTGGAGGGCTTTAAACTCGAAAATGATAGGGGAATAAGTATTAATGATCCTAGGAGAGTTTATAAGGATGAAAATCCTAAAATAGAACTTGTATATGCGTTAAGTGATTTTTATGCTCTTAAAGGATTTTTGCCCCTCATTGAGATTAAAAATATATGTAAAAATTTAAAGTTAAATTTTAGTTTTTCAAATCATAAGGAATTTGTAAGTAATATATTCGATTTACAAGAGTGTGAGATTGAAGATGCTATTGGAAGAGTGAAAGAAAATTTGAATTTTTTAGAAAAAGATAGAGCTTATTGGTTTAATGAGATTTATAAAATTTATGGAGCAGACGTTGGTCTTTTGGTATTTTTAGGAATGCGTATTTTTAAATTAAAGCCGGGAGAGGTGCTCTATACAGAGAGTCAGGAGGTGCATGCTTATCTTAAAGGGGAATGTCTTGAGCTCATGACTAATTCTGATAATGTAATAAGGGCGGGACTTACTACTAAATATATTGATAAAACTGAAATGCTTAAGGTAGGTAAGTTTGAGGAAGGAAAGTTTTCACTGCTCAGAGAGGAAGATATTGACAAATTTAAGGTTTTTAGACTTCCAAATACTAATTTGATGCTGCTTCACAGAGAGATTAGTGAAGAAATTTGTTTCAATAGAGAGAGTGCAATGGTCTTGTTAGTCATGGATGGGCAACTTCAGATAAATGATCACTTTTTTCTTAAGAAGGGGGATAGCATGTTTGTGGGGGTATGTGATGAAAGTCTACTGATCCGTGGAAACGGGAAAATCTTTATCGCACTTTCTGCCTAAATGCGTTATAATCTATTCTAATGGATTCTTGTCGTTTTTATTTATATTGTGAACTTAATAAATCCGACTGCAAAGAATCTAAATCTAATACCTTCGTATACTATTTTTGGCTTTGTCAGTAGTATGGTTGGGCCAAATGAGGGATAAACCTTAAGTCCCAGTGATAAATTTTTAGCGAATTTGTATTCCATTACTATAGGAAGCCTGGTTACTGTACCTATTCTTTCATAAGTAGTAAAGGCTTTACCTCCGGGGGGCACTAGATCTACTTTAGACCAGTCTGCTCCAATACCGAACCCCCCCCCCACAATTACTGTGGGCCCTATTTCTTTTTTAAAGACCAAGTCGATGCCAAACAAGATATAATTTTGAAAATTTCCAGGCTTAAAGCCAACAAAGCTACCATATCCTAGATCTATGTCTACATAGGGCATCGAAAATAAAATGTTTCCTACGGGGCTTCCAGTTCCTGCACCTAAAGCAAGCGAGTCATACACAGTTTTTTCCTTATGTACGGCAGGTCCTGCTATGGGGATTTTAGGCTTATTAGGTGGGAGAGGAGGGGTGGGTCTGGATTTCGGTTTTGGAGGAGTAGGCTTAGGCTTCGGAGTAACTTTTTTGTTATCATTTGTAATACAAGTGGTTCCATCATTCTCTGAGTTGCACTTAATTTTAAAGGCTTCATTGTTGGATTTAGAAAAAGCAAAGCAGTGTAAGTTAAACGTCAGCAATAAAATGAATATCCTTTGAGTATTTCCTCTCATTAACTCTCCTTCACATGTATATTTTTAGGTATCCCACACCGAAAAATCCAAATCTCATTCCCTCCAGCGACATATAATCCAGCAGCATTATCCCCCCAAGCGTAGCCACAGCCTTAAACCCTATTACGATATTTTTTAAGAAACTGTACTCTAGTGAAATAGGAAGCCTGAGGACAATACCTAGTCTGTTTTTAGCTGTAGCCTGTGGAAGATCCTTTCCGCCATCCTCATCCTCATCTTCATCCTGTTCTGGTTTTTCTGCAGAAGGCGGGGTGGTAGGCTTTTCTTGAGACCAATCTACACCCACTCCAAAGCCACCACCCATTATAGTATTCTGATAAAGTTCTTCTTTAAACATAATGTCAAGCCCACCAATAATGTAGGGTGTGAAATTATTAGGGTGCAGGCCATTAAAGCCCCCATATCCAAACTCTATATCCAAATACGGAACGGAAATTGTGACATTCGTAATAGGATTCCCAATTCCAAAACCCATCCCAAATAGGCTATTCAAATTTTCCTTTTCTCTTAGCACATTATCAAGATTTAATGGATCAACTTGTTGAGCAGTAGATGCGTGGGTCAGTAACAGAAATACAGCCAATTTCAATAGTATTTTCATAAATTCTCCTCTAACTTATATCTAAACAAGCACGTACAATTGCCAGAATTGCATTCTATAAAGTATAAGATATAAAGCAGATTACTGGTAGATAATGCGGCTATGAACACCCCTGTCAAACACCCCTTTAGCCTCAAAGTACTTTCAACACAAAAGGACCCACTATAGTCTTTAGACATAAAACCAGGCCGATCCCTCAGTATTTGCGAATCATCATCAAGCATTCCAGAATAAGAGACACCCTCCCCACAAAAAAAGCCCTCCTCACATCTTTCTAAAAAGCCCATCGTAAAACGCAAGCACAACTTCCTGGCTTATAAGACAAATTTTAGAGCAAAGATTCATATTAAAAACATATTTGACATATTTTTAATATAGAGATAAATTTAATTGAGGATTCTTATCCAGAGGGTTTGTTAAAGAATTTATGCTGATGCGTTTTTTTTCTTTGTATCTCATTCTTCATTCTTCGTTGTGCTCTGCTGAAGATGTTTTTTTTAAGAATCTGGGTTTCTCTGATGATGGGTCTTGCTTCATGTTTGGTGAGTATAGTCTTGAAGAGAGGGGGTATTATTCTAGGGTTTATTTTGTAGATGTTTGCAAAAATAATTTTATGAGGCCTGGGGTGTATACCAGGGTTTTTAATGAATACATAGATTATGTTGACACCGCTGAGAAGAGTCTTTATGAGCTCTTGAAGATAGTAGATTACAGAGTCAAAGGCTTTAACATAAATCACCTGAACAAGGGTAGAAACATTTATCTTTATGTTCAAGATGGAGATCCTAAAGTCGATTCTCTAGATTTTGTTGATTTTTTAACAGGGAATAGATATCAGGTTTCGATTAATAAATCATTTAAGGATTCTCCTAAATCTTCTGCTTTTACTATTTCCTTCTCTGTTGAGGATGACGATATTCTTGTTAGAGACATAAGAGGCATTGGAAGAGAAAATTATTATAGGAAAGATGTGATTGACTATAAAATAAGACAGATTTTTTTGTTTCCTAAAGAAGATGGCATTGTTTTTGTGGTGGAAAAAATTGTGTTGGATCCTTCTGGGGCTAAATATGGACGTTTTATGGTTGAGGTTCATAAGTATTAAGTTTGTGTGGTAGATTTTTTAAGTTTTTATCAAGGACTGGATGATGGGTAGTTTTATTACTCCAAGAGAAAAGGATTATTCTAGGTGGTACTTAGATATAGTGCAAGAGGCAAAACTTGTTGACTATAGTCCTGTTAAGGGGTGTATGGTTATCATGCCTTATGGGTATGCTATTTGGGAGAGAATCAAAAGCGTTCTTGATAATAAGTTTAAAGAAACGGGGCATGAGAATGCATATTTTCCATTACTTATTCCTTATGAATTTTTAGAGAGGGAGCAGGAGCATGTTGAAGGATTTTCACCGGAGCTTGCTGTTGTAACAACTGCTGGTGGAGAAACATTAAGCGAACCTTTGGTGCTAAGACCCACATCTGAGACAATCATTTGGAATATGTACAGTAGGTGGATAAAATCTTACAGAGATTTGCCTGTCAAGATTAATCAATGGGCAAATATTATTCGTTGGGAAAAAAGAACGAGACCGTTTTTGCGAACGACTGAGTTTTTGTGGCAAGAGGGGCATACTGCCCATGAAACTGCAGAGGAAGCGGAGAGTGAGACTTTGTTCATTTTAAATCTTTATAAGCAGTTTGTTGAGGATTATTTAGCTATTCCCGTATTTCATGGAAAGAAGACAGAAAGAGAAAAATTTGCGGGTGCTGTTTGTACGCATACTATTGAGGCGTTAATGCAGGATAAAAAAGCCTTGCAGGCCGGGACATCTCATTATCTGGGTTTAAACTTTGCGAAGGCTTTCGATGTTAAATTTCAAAATAAAAAAGGGGAGATGGAGTATGTTTCAGCTACTAGTTGGGGAGTTTCAACCAGACTAATTGGTGCTCTGATTATGGTTCATTCCGATGATAAGGGTTTGGTGTTGCCACCCAAAATAGCGCCTATTGAACTCATTATTGTTCCTATCTTTAAAAGAGATGATGAACTAAATAAAAGGATTCTTGAATATTCAACTACTGTCTTTAATAAATTGAAGACAGAAAAATTTAGGGTTGAGATTGATAAAGATATGAAGAATTCTGTAGGATTTAGGTTTTCTTCTGCGGAACTTAAAGGAATTCCAATACGCATTGAAATAGGATCTAATGATATTCTTATGGACTGTGTTACCATCGCAAGAAGAGATAAAGATAAGAGCTCTAAGTATCAGATATCGGTTAAGGATTTGTCATCCAAAATTAGAGATGAGCTTGAAAGTATGCAGTGTGATTTATTTAATAAAGCTTTGGAGTTTAGAGATTCGAACACTAAAGAGATCGTTGGAGAGTTTGAGGGAAGCTACAATACTTTCAAAACTTACATTGATAATCATTTGGGATTTGTGATTTCTTCATGGTGTGGTAGTGAAGTATGCGAGGAGAGTATTAAGGACGATACAAAGGCCACAATAAGGTGCATTCCTGAAGATTTAAAAAATAGAACCTTGGATAACTTAATTTGCATTTATTGTGGGGCAGAAGCCAAGCATTTCGTTTTATTCGCAAAATCTTACTAATGTTTTGTCTTTCAGTGTCTAGGTCTCTTTTAATTCGTTAAAGGTTATTATGTGCATTATTGCAACGTTGAATGTGAAATCAATCATTAAAGCTAGGGATATTAGTATCGGTAGTATTGGGGTTATGCTGGAGTAACTAAGTTCAATTCCTTTTGTGTAAGTAGAACATAGCATTGTAATCACGTAAATCAAACTATTTGGTATATGTGGAAATGCAAAAACAAATAGGAAGGACAGTGCACTCATGTAGCCTATTTCGTAAATTGATATGGGTAAGCTAGAATAGGATTTTAAGATGATAAAGAATGAGATTGTTGAGATAAAAATTGTTCCGAATTTAGAAATAAAGTTAATTATGGGGATGTTCGTGATTATTGATTTTTTTACGTTTATTCTCTCGTTTTTGATGTCTTCTAGTAGCACGGAATAAGGAGCATAGGCGTCCATTGTTAATCCCGCAAATATTATGTTTTGAAATGAAATTAAGACACTCTTGTATGCCAATCTAAGGTTTTTGGTTAATTTATAACTGATCATTGGAATTATTATTAAGATAATGATAAAAGTCCACGAAGAAAAAAATAGTATGCTGTCTATGTAGTATTGATAATCTTTAAAATTTCTTAAGTTGTTGGTATAAGATGCTGTGATGAAAATGATTCCAAAATTTAATATGTTAACCACTATTCCGTTTGCATTGTAAAAAAGGTTTGAAGTGCTTAAGATAAGTTCTCTAGCAATTCTTCCCTTTTGTTTTGCATAGTAAAAACTAGCACCGATTATTATTGAAATAACGTAAATACTTAAAAGGTTTGGATTATTGTTTGTGAGTATTGTAAAAATGTTTTTGGGAAAAAATGTCTCAAGAAATTCCGATTTATCAAACACGTATAAATTTTTAACATTTTTATCTAGGATTGGAATTCTTTGTGGGATATATATCGTTGCAACTGCAATTGCCATGATGACCCCCATAGCGTTGATTAAAATTCCATAATAAATTGTTTTTCCAAATAGTTTTTTAAATTTTTTATTTTCGATAATATTTTCTATTCCTAGTGGAATAGAGAATATTAAAAAAGGAATTAATGAAAAGTAAGCAAGTCTTATAAAGACGTGCGATAGGATGTCATAGGCACCAGAGGGGAAGAAAAGTCCTATAAGTACTCCAATAAATACGGCTAGAAAAAATTTCACTTTCGTGTTCATAATCTATTCCTTTGAGGTTTTAAAAAATGAATTTTACAGTATAACAATCTTACTAAATTTTTTGGTAAATATAAACTTTGGCATTACTATTTGTTATTGAATGGAAAGCAGGTCGGTTTTTGGGAGGGTTCTTGTATAGGTATCCAGAGTTAGTTAATACGGATTTGGATCTGAGACTGCCTGAAATTAGTGCTTTAGAAGAGCACGATAAAGGGTTTTTTACTGATGATTATTATAAGAATCTTATCTTAAGCGATAAAGAGATTGGCTCAAGGCTTCACGGATTGTTGTTAGGTTATTTAGATCCAAAGTCAGCAGAAAAAGGCGATAGGGTAACTAAGTATAAACAGATAATTAGTGTTTATTGGGAGTTTTTAAGATCAATTGCTGGAAATATTCTAAATTTGACTCAAGAGCAGAAAGTTTTATTTAGATTCGCAGCTCTACTGCCAAGTGCTCTTGGGGGCGAACTTAGGTCTTTGATTTCAAAAACTGTTTGGGATAATAATTATGACGAACCGTTTATTTATTTTGATGAATGGGTTTATGGCGTTAATGGATTAAAGCTTAGGAAGCTTGCTGTGGATGAGCCGGTGGGGAGCATCAGAAATAAAGATGTAAGAAGAATACTGATTGACAAACAAGAGCGACTTTTGTCTGATATTGATTTTGCAAAAAGTGGGATTAAGAGGAGTGAGATTGCAAGAGATGAGGCCGTTAGCAAGTTAAAGAGCATGTTTGAATTTTTATTCCTCGATACAGTGCCATCCGAGATGTTTATGGCTGATCTTGGAGTAAGCGGGTTTTATTCTGATGATGTTTTAAAGCCTCTAAAGTCTGCTTCTGCCTATATTGATAGTCTTATTAAGACCAGTAGTGAAATTGTATCTTTAGTTAACCAAATTGAGGAAGCGAATAAGAAGCTTGGTGAGATTAAGGATAAAATGCAAGATCTTGATGTTTCTGGTACATCTACCATTGCAGTGGAGGAAGTGGGGTCTTTAATGGAAGCCAATAAGCTTACTATTGGGCCTAGGGGGAATCATTTTCCGATATTGCTTAAAAGTAATGTAGTAGCAAATCCTAATTTTTTTGGTAGTAGAGAAAGGGTTATTCAACTTGTTAGAGAGATTGAGAGTATTCAACCTAAAATTTTTCATAAAAATTACAGAGGGGATTTTTTAAGGATAGTTCCTTATTTTATCTTAATGCCGTCTTATGGTGAGAGAGGGATTTGTTGGGAGCCTGTTGATGTTAAAAATCGAGCCAAAGGACGCGGTAAAATGTTGGTTCCTATGTATCCTAAAGATTTGAAAAAGGCTGTTATTTTAGGTGTTGGAGATTTTTTATGGGAACTTGCCAAGGAGCAGGCATCGGTTAGGTGGATGGAAACGGGAATAACTGGCCAATACTACGAATACTATTCCAAATTTATTAAAAAAGGCAATGTTAAGGATTTTTTCTTAAATGATTATCTTTTATGGATAGATAAAGAAAGTAAGGGTGTACAGAAGGTAGAGAAAATGGTTCGAGGTGTGATGTGGAGAAATGCACCTTTCCCAAAGGACTTAAAAGAACAGCTAGCTAGGAAGTCTTTTGTGTACAAAGATCTTCTTGATAAGGATAAAAATATCGAAAAATCGGATGGGTATTAATTAATCTGAATTTTTTTGAAAATGTTTCTTGTATTTTTGAGGTTCTTAATTTCTTTTTTGTAAGAGTCTGTTACGTAGGTGTTGCTTTTAAGTAGTAGCTCGATTAATTTGGTGTTCTCAACCTCTACTGCGGCTTGCATAGGGGTTTTTCCGCTCTTGAGCGTGAAGCTTAAATCGGCTCCTTTTTCTTTTAAGAAGTTAAATATTTCTTCGTTATTTAAGTATATTGCCCAAAAGATTGGCGGATGCTCTGTTTCGTCTATTTTGTTAATGTTTATTCCGTAGTCTATTAATATTTTCGTAGTCTTTAAATCATTATTAATTATTGAAATTGATAGTGGGGATATTTTGTATTGATAATTTATTTCTGCTCCAATAGTTAGAGCGATCATAGTGCCTTCTATATTTTTAAAATATACGGATGTGATTAAGAAATCGTTTTTTATTGTTCGAAGATATTTTAGAACGGAATCTTTATTTAAGTTTATTGATGATACGAAACTGTCTAGTGTTTCTTTTCTAGTTGCATAATCTTGATTTGAGGGATGATGGAGTGTTTTTGCTAATGATTGTATTATTGCCGCATTTCCATTTGCACTTAAGTGTACAACAATCTGCGTCAGTAATATGAGTGCCGTTAACATTGACTTTAACCTTTAACAAACTTGAGTTAAGTAGAACGAATTCCGCTGAACAGTACCATTGCAATTTTATCCTTATCGTCAACTATTACGTCATCCTCAACATTACTAGAGTTCACGAATATGAGTTGTAAAGCATGCTTCGTGTAGTCTAGCAGACAAAAAAATTCCTTATTCTCATCAGAAATAAGCTTGATGGCATTTTTGTATGAGATTTGTAAATTTGGAGTGAATCCTGTTATTTTAAACTTACCAGAACTTGGTAAGTTGTTTAATTTTGAATTCATTTTCCAAATGAAAGTCCCGTCTGTTTTAAATTCGATATTTCCATATGTCTCATTTCTTAATATTTCATAAGATGTTAGTCTTTGTATTAGGTTTTTATTTTGTATTTCTACTTCAAGCATTATTTTTTCAATAGTTTGTTCAATAATAACAAATCTTGTTTCAAGATTGTGTTCTTTAACTTTTATGTATGAGTTGTAATAATTTGAAGACTCTTTTTCTAGGAGAATAAAATCTTTATCAGAGCTGCTGGATCTGAATAGAAACCCATTTGGTTTAACGGAATCAACAATATCAAATTTGAAAATTAAGTTTAATTCAGGTACATTTACCTTTATTTCGTTTTGAGAAGTAAAAAATAGCCCATGGTCTTTCCTAAGTAGGTCAGTGTTGTAAGTATGATTGGCAATCATCTTTTCATAGTAGAGTGGTCTTAAATATTTAACATTCTTAAATGTGTTTATTATGTCGTTTTGCAAGGATTGATCTAGCGAATTTGTGATTATTTTACCCGTAATATTATCAAAAATTTCGAGTGCATAGTCGAAGACGTAACCCTTATAACCATCTTTTGTCAAAATATATACCCATCTACCTTGAAGAGAGCCCGCTTTAGTTTCTTCTCCAATGCTTATTATCTTCAAGATAGAGTCCTTTGGAATTCTGTATATTATGTTATCTTTGTAGTGATCAGGAGATTCTCTTAAGGGTAGAGTGTCTTTTTTGCTTATGGCATACTTGGTTAAATATGGGTTAATGCTTAATCTAAAATTTTCTGCTTCTTCTTTTGTTTTAAATTCTTGTATTGTAAATTTATGTACCACAAATCTTGTGTCGTTATACTTTATTGTTATTGTGTCTTTGTTTTGACTGTTATTTTCTATTTGTACAAGAGCCCCGTTTGGAAGCTTTTCTCTATTTCCTGAATCCAGGACGACACCATATTTCTTGGGGTTGTTAAAACAGCACAAAAAAAATATAAAAAACACGATATAGATCGATTCTTTGTTCACATTCAAATTTTTGGTGCATTCATTGGACCTAGAGCATACTTTGTTGTGCATAGCTTTCATTATATAATAAAGGCAATGAGATTATTAATTCAATTATTTGGGTTGGTTTTGGTTTTAAGTGCTTGTAGGGTTAAGCAGGGAGAAGTTCAAAATCTTGTAAGTCTTTTGGAAGAGTTAAGTAGGAATGGGCTGGATAGGTTTCTCATTGTTGACAGGATAGTGAATATTTATATCAAAAGTAAGGATTATGAAAGAGCTTTGATGATTGTAAATCAAGGGATTGCTAATGACGAGAGCAGGGAATATTATCCTTTATATTTTTATTTGATGGGGAATATCTATGCCGCGATGAAAGAAGATTTAGTGGCTTTTACCTATTACAGGTATGTTGTTGACAACTTTGATGATTATGTTTACGAGAATAGTTCCATAAGGGTGAAAATTGCTAAAAAGGTAGTTGCTTTAAATATTGAGCCTGGTAACAAAATTCATTGTTATAAATTATTGCTTAATAGTGATGTTGATAGCATTGGGGAAGAAGATAAGAGTAGTTATTACTACAATCTTGCTCTAGATTTGGAGAGTGTGCAGGAATACGACGAGGCATACTTTTACTATAAAAGATTGCTTTCGATGCCAAGGTCAAGCTTGAAGATGGACTTAAGAGATTATTCTAATGTTAGCTCTAAGGTTAGTTATTATAATAATCCGGAGTTTGTGGTTTATAGAAATTTGAGTGATTTAATTCAAGATGTTAAGCAGTACATTTATTCTGGGAATACGGCGAAGCTGTTAAGTATAAGGGATAAACATAACTTCTTTATACAGAGTTGGGATCAGAAGGGGGGGCGAGGTAATTCGATTAATACAAATAGTTTTTTAACAACGATGATTAAACTTGGAAGCAGGCGGAAAAATGGGATACAGTTTGCGAATAGTTTTGAGGCTGATTCTAGCGATGGTATCTCCTATCTTGAGTCTACTGGTTGGGAGCATATATGGGAGTGGTATTTTGTCTTTAAAAAGATTTCTTATCCAAAAGATCCAGAAATTAATAATGGGTGGGCTTGGATAGGGGTTTATTTGGGTAAAAAATAGGGAGATTTGATGTGAGTTTGCTTAACATCCTTTTTAGATTTTTTCTTTTGCTTTACTCTAGCGCTTCCTTGATAAAGGATGATACATCTGGAGCTAGTGTGGAGAGGCTGATTGATTGGAAGAAGAAGGTTGTTTATTTCGATATCAGTAAAACGGTAAACGAGGACAAATTTGGTAGGGTTGGTCTGAGTTCTACTTCCAGTTTAATTTTGGGCATCAATGATTTTAAAGACTCTTTAATAAGGAAGTCTCTTTTTGAAATGGTCATTGATTCTGATAATACTTTCAAGGATTATTTTAATTCAGATCCTCGTTTAATACTTTATTTTTCAGGATTTGACAGCATTTTAAAAAGGGGTTACATCAAGTATTCAGAGGACTTAAGAAGTATTACTGTTAGATATGAGCTTTATCTTTTTCCTGATTTCATTAATTTGTTCTTATCTCATGATAAGCCTTACAGGGCTTTTTATCCATTGATGAATACCAATACTGAGCAACCTTATACTGGTATTGTTGTTTATGCGGGGGAAGAATATGAATCTTCTTCGGGGTTTGTTAGATTAAGAGATTCTTTTTTTATCAAGATTTATGATGAGAATATTAGGCTTTATTTTGATAAGACAATGGTTGAGCCAGATGCGTTAAGGAGATGGGGGATGCTTGAGTATACGGATGATATTTCTTATAGGAACGAAGATAGAATTGGAGAATATCCTTTAAAGTTGGTTGCTAGAGGAGTTTATGGCAAGAATGGTTCAGACATAATACTTGATGAATTTTCTATCAGTAAGCTGTTTTCAAACGAGAATAATATTAACCTTTTAAGAGAGGGTAGGCTCGTTATCATAAGGTGAGATGTTAAAAACATAATTTGAATACTTGTCTTTTTTGATATAATCAATTAACATGTTACAAGGGTTTGTTGTAGGGGGAAGCGATGCCCTTATAGCTCAGTTGGTAGAGCACCACCATGGTAAGGTGGGGGTCGTCGGTTCAAGTCCGATTGGGGGCTTTTTGTACGAGGGGTTTTGTTATGGGTAAAAAGAAGGGGAAAGGTGCCGTTGATCTTGTGGCTTTGGTATGTGAAGAAACGGGTATTAGAAATTATACAACCACTAAAAATAGACGTAATAAACAAGAGAAGTTGGAGTTGATGAAATATTGTCCGGCGCTCAGGAAACATACTCTTCATAAAGAGGGGAAAATAAAGTAGACGGATGGACTCATAGGTCAGTAGTTCTAATGGTAGAACGGCGGTCTCCAAAACCGCATGTTGGGGGTTCGAATCCCTCCTGACCTGTTGTCTTGAATTGTTGAAGGGGCTTTTGGTGTTTAAATTTATTAAGGGAAGTATATTAGAGCTTAAGAAGGTGACGTGGCCTAGATACGTTGAGGTAGTAGGAAGTGGGAAGCAGATCTTTTGGCTGGTTTTTTTTATTTCAATGTTTTTAGGTGTAGTGGATTATGTTATGTATCTTGCTATATCTTATGTGTTTTAAGGAAAATTATGTCTAGGGCTTGGTATGTATTGCAGACTTTTTCTCAGTATGAAAAGAAGATAGAACAGGCGATAAAGCTTTTAGTAAGCGAAGGTGCTTTGGGCGGTGAAGTTTTGGATGTTAGGGCCCCTATAGAGAAAATAGAAGAATTCAAAAATGGAAAGAAGAGAGTTAGGGAGAGGAAGATTTGGCCGGGGTATATTTTGGTTGAATTAGATCTTCCTGAAGTGGGTTGGAAGGATACTGTGGCTAATCTTATCAAGATACCGGGCGTTGTGAGCTTTGTGGGTACTGGTAAGGAGCAAAAGCCTCTTCCTATTAGTGATGAGGAGGTTAAGAGCGTGTTTATGCTTACCGGAGAGATTAAAGCTGATAAATCTATTTTTGTACTTTATGATTTTGAAGAAGGTGAGAGGGTTAGAATTAAGGGGGGGCCTTTTGATTCTTTTGAAGGTGCTATTGGGTCTATCGATTATGAGAAAAAGAAGTTAAAGGTTGCGGTTCAAATTTTTGGAAGGTCGACTCCTGTTGAGGTCGATTTTCAGCACATAGAGAAAATTTAATAATTGAAATGGGAGCTTTTAAGAGCGTTATTACCATAAGGAGTTGTTTGTGTCTAAGAAAAAGAGAGAAGTTGCTTGGGTGAAGTTGCAGGTTCCTGCTGCTCAGGCTGCTCCGGGGGCTAAAATAGGGCAAGCCCTTGGGCCTCATGGCGTGAGTGGTCCTCAGTTTGTTAAGGAGTTCAATGAAAGGACAGCTAAAATGGAGCCGGGTATTGTTGTTCCTGTTATTATTACCATTTATAGCGATAAAAGTTTTTCGTTCGTTGTAAAAACTCCTCCTGCTTCTGTTTTGATTAAGAAGGCTGTTGGAATTGAAGTTGGGTCTAAGAAATCAAATACGGACAGAGTTGGGACCATATCTAGGGAGAAGGTGTCAGAAATTGCTAGAGTTAAAATGCCTGATTTGAATGCAAAGACAGAAGTAGCAGCGTTTAAAATTATTGCGGGGAGTGCTCGTTCAATGGGCGTTGAGGTGGAGAAATAATGGCTAAAGTAGGTAAAAAATATATTCGAGCTTTGTCTAGAATAGATGGACTTAAGTCTTACAGCATAGATGATGCGATATCTTTGGTGAAGGAAATTAAGTTTGCTAAGTTCGATGAAACTATTGATATTTCTATTAATCTTAATTTGAAAAAGAACCATTCAGTTAGGGATACGGTGATTTTGCCAAATCAGTTTATGAGAGAGAAGAGAATACTTGTGTTTGCGAAGGGAGATAAAGCTGAAGAAGCTAGGGAATCTGGTGCTGCTTATGTGGGGGATGATGATCTTCTTAATAAGATTAAGGGTGGCTTCGATGAATTTGATGTTGTTGTGGCAACTCCTGATATGATGAAGGATGTGGGTAAGCTGGGGCCTATTTTGGGCAAAAGGGGTTTGATGCCAAATCCTAGGACGCAAACGGTTACAAATGATGTACGGGGTGCAATTGCTAGCCTTAAGAAGGGGCGTGCGGAGTATAGGGCAAATAAAAATGGTGTGATAAATTTTTCTATTGGTAAATCTTCTATGGATAGTAAGAAGATAAGAGAGAACTGTGATGAGTTTATTAGGGAATTACTTAAGAAGCGACCTAGTGATTTAAAGGGTACTTTTGTGAATAGTGTTTATATTTCATCTACTATGGGGCCTTCTATGAAGATTGATTTTGTTTAGGAGTTGGTTTATGAATGCAAAAATAAATTCTAGAAAGATAAAAATGTTCGATTTATTTAGAAGTTTTCTGGATGGTAAGGATAATATTTTTTTTCTAGATTACAGGGGTCTAACAGTAGCGGAGCTTACTAAGCTTAGGAATAGAGTGGAGGATGAGAAGGGTGCTTTAAAAGTTGTGAAAAATAATATAATGAAGCGGGTATTGAAGGAAAATGAGATAAATGGGTTAGATTCTTATCTTTTAGGCCCAACAGCTGTTGTGACTGCTGTTGGTGAGGCTAATGTGGTTGTAAAAATTTTTTACGAATTTGTTAGGGGGGGGAGCTCTTTAAAGGTTAAGGGGGGGATTGTTTCGGGTGAGGTTTATGATGAAGTTAGGCTTAATGAGTATGGTAAACTTCCCACTAAGAAGGAAGCTATTTCTTTGTTTGTAGGTGTACTTAAGGCCCCTATTTCAAAGCTTGTAAGAACATTGAAGGCTTTGTCTGATGTTAAAGTTTAATTAAGGCAGTGTTAGTCTTAATTGAGTGCATGCTATCACTGTTTACAATAGAATAAAAGGAGTAAAGTTAATATGTCACTAAGTAAGGAAGATATTCTAAAATGGCTTGAGGGAGCTAAAACGGTTGAGGTCGTTGACCTTATAGCAGCTATCGAGGAAAAGTTTGGAGTTACGGCGGCTGCTGTTGCTGTTGCTGCTGGTCCTGGTGTTGCTGGCGGTGGTGTTGAGGAACAAACAGAATTTGATGTGGTTCTTGTGTCTTTTGGGGATAGTAAGATTAATATAATTAAGGAAGTAAGAGCTATTACCGGCCTTGGGCTTGGGGAGGCTAAAACTTTGGTTGAGGCTGCTCCCAAGGCGATTAAGGAAGGTGTTTCGAAGGTGGATGCTGAGGAGATAAAGAAAAAGTTAGAATCAGTTGGTGCAAAAGTTGAAATTAAATAAAGCGGTAAGGGTGTGGAAAGTTTGTTATTCTACATTCTGGTTGAGTAGTGTGTGCTTTATTGTGTCTTTAAAAGGAGTCTTTTAATGATAAAAAGAGTTCATCTGGGACAAGGCAAGGCAGAAGAAATTTTGGACTTGCCTAATCTAATAGAAATACAATTGAATTCTTATGAAAAATTTTTGCAACTTGGGAGATTAAAAAAAGGGGAGCCCTTGCTTAATGAAGGGCTTGAATCTGTTTTTAGAAACGTTTTTCCTATAAAAAGTAGCAATGGCGAAGTAGCTCTTGAGTATGAAAGATATTACATTGAAGATGATTCTATTAGTTTTACTGAGAAAGAGTGTAAAAGGAAGGGACAGAGTTATGAGGCTGTCCTGAAGATAAGGCTAAATTTGCAGTTCTTAACAACAGGAGAAATAAGACAGAAAGATGTTTATATGGGTACTATTCCTTTAATGACTAATAGGGGGACTTTTGTTGTAAATGGTGCTGAGCGTGTAATTGTATCTCAGATTCATAGGTCTCCGGGAGTTGTTTTTTATAAGGAAAAGGACTTGTATTTTGCTCGCATTATTCCTTATCGGGGTTCTTGGTTGGAGTTTGAGATCGATTCGAAAAAAGACTATCTTTACGTTAAGATAGACAGGAAAAAGAGGATACTTGTTACTCTTTTCTTAAGGGCGTTGGGGCTTGATACTCGAGAAAAAATAATCGATACTTTTTATCACATTAGAAAAATTGAGGTAAATGAAAATACTAAGAGAGAGATTGCAGGGCAATATTTAGCCGTAAGCATTAACATAAAAGAAAATATGATTTATCGGGCAGGGGATAAGATAACTTTGCAGGATATTGAGGATTTTTTACAAAATGGAATAAGGGAGATAAAGCTTATTGATTTTGATGGCTATGATAGTGTTCCTGGAAGACATTTCATTAGTTCTGCTATTATTTTGAATTGTTTTGAGAGAGAAGATGCTTACTTTTCTTTAAGGGATGGCCTTAAGGAGCTTTCAAAAGAATCGGTGATGCTTGCTGTTTATAATGTACTTCTGCCTGGAGAGCCAATATCGGTTGATAGTGCTGAGAATGATTTAAAGACAGTATTCTTTTCGGAGAAGAGGTATGACCTTGGTCATGTGGGGAGGTATAAGCTTTCTAAAAAATTTGGACTTGATGATTTGACAACTTCGGTTCTTACTATGACAGATATTGTAAACACTGTATCTCATCTTTTAAGAATATATGATGGGCATGATACTCTTGATGACATTGATCATCTTGGTAATAGAAGGGTTCGTTCCGTTGGAGAGCTGCTTACAAATATATATAAGGGAGCAATGGCTAGGGTCGAGAAAATTGCAAAGGATAGAATGTCTAACAAAGAGGTGTTTAATCTTAAGCCTCAGGAATTAATAAGCGTCAAGCCTATTGTTTCTGCTGTTAAAGAGTTTTTTGCAACTAGTCAGCTTTCGCAATTTATGGATCAGGTTAACCCTTTGGCTGAATTGACGCATAAGAGGCGTCTTAATGCTTTAGGGCCGGGAGGACTTTCAAGAGATCGTGCGGGCTTTGAAGTTAGGGATGTGCATTATACGCATTACGGAAGGATGTGTCCAATTGAGACACCTGAGGGACCTAATATTGGTCTTATTGTTTCTCTGGCTACTTATTCTAGGGTAAATGATTATGGATTCTTGGAAACTCCTTATAGAAAAGTAGTAAATGGTAAGGTTACTCGTGAGATAGAGTATCTATCTGCGATTGATGAGGAGAAGAAAAGTATTGCACAGGCAAATGCCAATGTTGATGCTGATGGTAACTATGTTGGGGATTTAATTTCTGTTAGGGTTTCTGGTGATTATACTACAATGGTGCCTAAGGATATAGATTATATGGATGTTTCCCCTAGGCAGTTAATTTCTGTTTCTTCTGCGTTAATACCTTTTCTTGAGCACAATGATGCTAACCGTGCCCTTATGGGTTCCAATATGCAACGGCAGGCGGTTCCTTTGTTATTTCCGCAGCCTCCTATTGTTGGTACTGGTATGGAGAGAGTGGTTGCTAGGTATTCTGGTGTTGTTATTAGGGCAAGGAGATCTGGTACGGTTGTGGTGGCAACAAATAGGAAAATAGTTATAAAGGCTAAAGAAGGTGCCGATGGTACTGATTTAGATGAATATTATCTTTCTAAATATGAGAGGACAAACCAGGACACTTCTTTCAATCAGTCAGTTTTAGTTAAAGAGGGTCAGGAAGTTAGTGAGGGGGAGATAATTGCGGATGGCCCTGCTACCAGATACGGTGAGCTTGCTCTTGGGAATAATTTGTTGGTTGGCTTTATTCCTTGGAATGGATTTAATTATGAGGACGCTATATTGATCTCTGAGAGAATCGTGAAGGAGGATCTTTATACTTCAGTTCACATTAAAGAGTTTAGTATTGAGGTTAGGGAAACCAAACTTGGTCCTGAGAAAATTACGGCAGATATCCCTAACGTAGGCGCAAAGATATTGAGTAAACTAGACGAGAATGGGATTGTAGTTATAGGAACTTATGTAAAGCCAGGTGATATTTTGGTTGGTAAGGTTACTCCAAAGTCGGAGGGAGATATTACTCCTGAGTTTAAGCTTTTAACGTCCATTTTTGGAGAAAAAGCAAAAGATGTTAAGAATAATTCTTTAAAAGTTCCACATGGAACCGAAGGTACTGTAATTGATGTACATCGGATTACTAAGGATGATGTTGGAAACCTTCCTCCTGGGGTTGATGAAATATTGAAGGTTTATATTGCTAAGAAGCGAAAACTTAAGGAAGGTGATAAAATGGCGGGGAGGCATGGGAATAAGGGAGTAGTTGCAAAAATTCTTCCGGTTGAAGATATGCCGTATCTTTCTGATGGAACACCTCTTGATATATGCTTAAACCCTTTAGGGGTTCCTTCCCGTATGAATATTGGACAGTTGATGGAATCTCAGCTTGGGCTTGCTGGGAAATATCTTGGTGAATATTACGATATTCCTGTTTTTGAATCTGCTACGAACGAGCAAATTCAGGAAAATTTAAAGAGAGCCGGGTTTAATGAGACATCGAAGGAAGTATTATATGATGGATATACTGGAGAGCCATTTGAAAATGAGGTGATGGTTGGGGCTATATACATGCTTAAGCTTCATCACCTTGTTGATGATAAGATGCATGCAAGATCTACAGGGCCTTATTCTCTTGTTTCTCAACAGCCCCTTGGAGGTAAGGCGCAGTTTGGGGGTCAGAGACTTGGGGAGATGGAGGTTTGGGCACTTGAAGCTTATGGGGCTGCACATACTCTGCAAGAATTGTTAACGGTGAAGTCTGATGATATGTCAGGTAGGGTTAAGATTTATGAGAATATTGTTAAGGGTATTCCTACTAATGTATCTGGCATTCCTGAATCTTTTAATGTTTTGATGCAGGAGTTAAGAGGGCTTGGGTTTGATTTGTCAATTTATGATGATAAGGGAGATCAAGTTCCTTTAACGGAGAAGGAAGAGGAATTGATTAATAAAACTTAGGTTTTGAGGTTTCTATGAAAGAGATAAAAGATTTTGAAAAAATAAAAATAAAAATAGCTTCTCCTGATCAGATTAGAAATTGGTCTTACGGTGAAGTTAAGAAGTCTGAAACTATTAACTATAGAACTTTAAGGCCTGAAAAAGATGGACTCTTTTGCGAGAGGATTTTTGGAACAACAAAAGAATGGGAATGTTATTGTGGTAAATTCAAATCAATAAGGTATAAGGGTATCATTTGTGATCGTTGTAATGTTGAGGTGACTCATTTTAAAGTTAGGCGTGAAAGGATGGGGCATATTGAGCTTTCAGCTCCTGTTGCTCATATTTGGTACTATAAGTATATTCCTTCTAGGATTGGCCTTTTGCTTGATGTTACGGCTTCTAATTTAAATTCTATCCTTTATTACGAAAAATATATCGTAATTGAGCCAGGTGATACTGACCTTAAGAAGATGCAACTTTTGAGTGAAGATGAGTATTCTGAGGCGAGAGAGAGATATGGGATGTCTTTTAATGCTTCGATGGGGGCTGAGGCGATCAAAACTTTACTTGAAAATCTTGATCTTGATGAGCTTTCATCTAAACTTAGGGTTCAGATGATCGATAAGGATGATAAGACAGATAAGAAGCTTTTAAGACGACTTGAAATTATTGAGAACTTTAAGATTTCCGGAAATAAACCGGAATGGATGATCATGGATGTTCTTCCTGTGATTCCACCTGAAATTAGACCTATGGTTCAGCTTGATGGGGGTAGGTTTGCGACTTCTGATTTAAATGATCTTTATAGGAGGGTTATAAATAGGAATAATCGTTTAAGAAAGCTTTTGTTACTAAATGCACCCGAGATTATCGTTAGGAATGAGAAGAGAATGTTGCAGGAGTCTGTTGATTCTCTTTTTGATAATTCACATAAGAGAAAAGTTGTTAAGGGGTCATCTAATAGGCCACTTAAGTCTTTATCTGATGCGTTGAAGGGCAAACAGGGTAGGTTTAGGCAAAATCTTCTTGGGAAAAGAGTTGATTATTCTGGTCGTTCTGTAATTGTTGTTGGTCCTGAGCTTAAACTTCATCAATGTGGTATTCCCTCAAAGATGGCACTTGAGCTTTTTAAGCCGTTTGTGATTAGAAGGCTAATTGAAAGTGAGTCTGTGTTTAATATAAAGAGGGCAAAAAGTTTAATTGAGCAAGAAGTGGATGAAGTATGGCAAATTTTAGATGATGTTATTAAGGAACATCCTGTGCTTTTAAACAGGGCCCCAACGCTTCATAGGTTAGGAATTCAAGCTTTCGAACCAGTTTTGGTTGAGGGGAAGGCGATAAAGCTTCATCCTCTTGTTTGTCATGCTTATAATGCTGATTTTGATGGTGATCAGATGGCTGTTCATGTTCCTTTGACACCCGCAGCACAAGCAGAGAGTTGGGCTTTAATGTTGTCAACTAACAATTTATTAAACCCTGCAAATGGGCATCCTATTGTATTTCCATCTCAGGACATTGTTTTGGGTCTTTATTGCTTAACCATGCAGAAGAAGGATGTGGTTGGAGAAGGCCGTAAGTTTTTGAATTTTAATCAGGTGCTGCTTGCGCTTAATAATAAAAGTTTGGATTACAATGCACGAATTTATGTAAAGGTTGCTGGTGAATATGTAGAGACTACAGCGGGTCGTATTGTATTTAATGAAGCTTTGCCAGACAATGTTGAGTTTGTAAATAAAACACTTAGCGATTATGAACTGCAAGTTTTAATTTCTGAAGTTTATGTTTTTCATGGTTCTTCTGTTGTAATTGAGATGTTAGATATCATTAAGAAACTTGGGTTTAAATACGCCACCAAATTTGGGTGCACCATAAGTATGAGCGATATTATTGTACCGGAAGAAAAGAGAGTATATGTGGATAAAGCTAGTAGAGAGATTGCAAAAATACAAAATGATTATACTAAGGGTGTTATTACGGGAGAAGAGAGATACAACAATGTTATTTCCGTTTGGTCGAAAACGAATGAAGAGCTTACTACTAAGATGATGGAGGTTCTTAAGAGGGATAGGGATGGTTTTAATGTTATTTATATGATGGCTGACTCTGGAGCTCGTGGAAGCAGGAACCAGATAAGACAACTAGCAGGGATGAGGGGATTGATGGCTAAGACTTCTGGGGATATTATTGAGCTTCCGATTATTTCTAATTTTAAGGAAGGGTTGTCTGTAATAGAGTTTTTCATCTCTACAAACGGAGCAAGGAAGGGGCTTGCGGATACTGCTTTAAAGACGGCGGATGCTGGGTATTTGACTAGGAGATTGGTGGATATTGCTCAGGATGTTGTTGTTAGAATAGAGGATTGTGGGACTATTAATGGTATAAAGGTTGAGGCCTTGAAAAATGGGGAAGAGGAGGTTGAGTCTTTAAGAGAGAAAGCTGTGGGGAGTTATTCAATTGAGCGGATAAAGCATCCTATCACGGGCGAGATCGTTTTAGATGTAAACGAGGAGATTACAGAGTCTAGGATAAAATTGTTGGAAACTATTGGTATTGATAGGCTTGTAATTAGGTCTGTTTTAACTTGTGAGGCAGAACATGGGGTTTGTCAGAAATGTTATGGACGAGATTTTTCAAATAATAAGCCTGTTAATATTGGAGAGGCTGTTGGAATAATTGCAGCTCAGTCAATAGGGCAGCCGGGTACACAGCTTACTATGAGAACTTTTCACATTGGGGGAGTTGCACAAGCTGGGAGTGAGGATGATAAGATTTCGCTTAAGAACACTTTTATTCTTAATGGGATAGAAGGGTTTAATGTTAAAGTTGATGATGGTTTGCTTTTTACAAGAAAAGGGACTTTAAAGATAATAAATGTTATTTATGAAGAAGATGTTAGCCTTATTGGGGAAATTAAGGTTAGGGATTCTCAGAAAGTGATTAAGGGTATGCCTTTGTTTGTAAATAAGGAAGGTATGGATGTATTTTCGTCTCACATTGGGTTTATTAAGATTATGGATGATAGGTTTATGGTTGTCTCTGAAGAGCAAGAAGTTTCTTTAAGGGCAGGTACTAGACTTGAGATTAAGGTTGGTGATTATGTTAAAGCTGGAAGTGTTATTGGAACATTTGATCCGTTTGCAGAGCCTATTATTGCTGAGGTTAGGGGGAAAATTAAGTTTAAGGATATTATTTTAGGTACAACCCTTAAAGAGGAGATAAATCTTGAAACAGGGAATATTGAGAAGAGAATTACAGATCAGGTTTTTGAGTCTCTTGATCCTAGGATTTTAATTGTTAATGATAGAGGTGTTGAGATATCGTCTTATGTTCTTCCTGGAGATGCTTATCTTCAAGTTGAGGATGGGCAGGGTGTTAATATTGGGGATGTTATTGCTAAGCTTTCTAAGGGGTCTGAAAAAACTCAAGATATTACGGGAGGGCTTCCTAGGGTTAATGATTTGTTTGAGACAAGGATTCCTAAAAATTTGACAGAGATGGCTAAGGCGAGTGGAGTTGTTCATTTTAAGGCAATTCAGAAGGGTAAGAGACTTATTAATGTTTTGGATGAGTATGGGGTTGAACATAAGCATTATATTCCTGCTGGAAAGCATCTTTTGGTCAGGGACGGGGACATTGTTAAGGCTGGGGATATGCTTTGTGATGGAAGAATTAATCCGCACGATGTGCTTGAAATTCTTGGCGGAATTAGCTTGCAGGAGTTTTTGTTAGAAGAAATTCAGGATGTTTATCGGAAGCAGGGTGTAAGCATTAATGATAAGCATATTGGGGTTATTATTAAGCAGATGATGAAAAAGGTTAAGATTGTGTCTGTGGGCGATACCAATTTTGTTTATAATCAAAAAGTTGATAAACATACTTTTTACGAGCAGAACAAGAGGGTCATCGAGCAGGGAGGCGAGCCTGCTATTGCGAGTCCAATTCTTATCGGAATAACGAAGGCGTCTCTTAATATAGATTCATTTATATCAGCTGCTTCTTTCCAGGAAACTACTAGGGTTTTAACGGATGCTTCGATTGCGGGTAGAGTTGATGACCTTAAGGGCTTGAAAGAGAATGTTGTAATTGGGCATTTAATTCCTACAGGAACGGGTATGAATTTGTATAAAAGAATTAAAATAAGAGAAAATGTAAACGATGGGGTTTAGTTTGACAATAGGTTATATATTTGTTAGAATCTTGTTGGTTATAGGAAAGGGGAGTGGTGTCGGATGCCTACAATTAATCAACTAATAAGGAAGCCAAGGAAGAGTCAGGGGGATAAGACCGCGTCTCCTGCGCTCCAGAATTGTCCTCAGAGGAGGGGTATTTGTACTCGTGTGATGACGGTTACACCTAAGAAGCCTAATTCGGCTTTAAGAAAGGTGGCTCGTGTTAGACTTTCGAATGGGTTTGAGGTGACGGCTTATATCCCGGGCGTTGGGCATAATTTGCAGGAGCACTCGGTCGTCCTTATCAGGGGCGGAAGGGTTAAGGATTTGCCGGGTGTTAGATATCATATTATTAGAGGGGCCAAGGACACTTTGGGTGTTAGTAATCGTAAGAAAGGGCGCTCTAAATATGGGACTAAGAGGCCTAAGGCTTAGGGGAGTGTTTGGTTATGTCGAGAAAGAGTAGAAAAATTAAGAAAAAGGCTTTCGTGGATGCTAGATATGGTTCTAGGGTTGTTGCTAAATTTGTTAACAGGATGATGTATGACGGAAAGAAGTCAGTAAGTGAGGCTATAATTTATGGTTCTATTGACATGCTTGCAGAAAGACTTGAAGAGAGTGATAAGGTGGCTGCTTTTGTTAAGGCGTTGGATAATGTTAAGCCCTTAGTGGAAGTTAGAAGTAGGAGAGTTGGTGGGGCTACTTATCAGGTTCCTGTTGAGGTTCGGGAAGAGAGGCGTGAAGCTTTGGCGATGAAGTGGATAATTGCGTCTGCTAGGAAGTCTAGTGGTAGGTCGATGCAGGAGAAATTGGCTAGTGAGCTTGTGAATTCTCACAATTCTACGGGGTCTGCTTTTAAGAAGAAGGAAGATACTCATAGGATGGCGGAGGCAAATAGAGCTTTTACACATTATAGATGGTAAAACACCCTTTTTGGGGTGCTTTTTTTATTTTAATTGGCTGGAGGTTAATTTATGTTAAGAAAAGTTATTTTGCTTTTTTTGTGTTTAGGATGTTCAAGTCCGCAAGATGAAGCTGGGGGGGGGCCTAGTACTATTTCTGTGATAGTCGATGGTATTTTTGATGATAAAGGCTTTAATGAGAGTTCTTCTAAGGCAATGAAGCAACTTGAAAGAGAGTTTGGGGTAAATGTAATTGAAAAAGAATCTAAGGCTTCTGATTATCTGGGAGATATTGGAGGTTTGGAAGATGGTGGATCTAGTTTGATATGGGGACTTGGTTTTAAATTTACGGATGTCTTTTTACAGAAAGCTAGGGAAAATACCAATGTCAATTATGCAATCGTTGAAGGCTCGTATGCGGAAGATGTTGAGTTGCCTAAGAATTTAATGAATGTGAGTTTTAGACCAGAGGAAGGAGCCTTTTTGGTAGGCTATATTGCAGCTAAAACTACTAAGACAGGCAAGATTGGATTTTTAGGAGGAATTGAGGGAGAAGTAATTAATTCATTTAGGTTTGGGTATGATGCAGGAGCGAAATATGCAAATAATGAGATTAAGATAAATACACAATATGTTGGAACGTTCACTGATCTTTCATTAGGGCGCTCAATGGCAAGCAAAATGTATGGTGATGGGGTTGATATAGTATTTACAGCAGCAGGATTATCAGGACTAGGAGCGATTGAGGTAGCAAAGGAAATGGGAGAAGGATATTATGTAATTGGAGTTGACCAAGATCAGTCATCCCTTGCACCAGACAACATACTTCTATCGTATGTTAAAAGAGTTGATGTAGTAATATTTGATATGACAAGATCTTATTTGGATACTGGTAAGTGGAACGGAGGCGAAAGGTTAGAGTTTGGACTTAAGGATGGAGCCCTTGATTTAATCTTTAATAAATTGATAAGTCTGAATCTGGAAAAGGGATACGAGGGTTTATTGGAAGTTAAGAATAAAATAATTAATAATGAGATTAAGGTTCCCAGAAATGAGACAGAGTATGATACTTTTATATCAAAATTAGTTACATAAAAGATACTATAACCTAGATTGTAGTATCTAGATTTTGTATGGGAATAAATTCATACTTAATTCATACTTATTTATATTTGCCGGTTTGGGGTATGTGAGGTCGTTAGCCCCAAACCTGTTTAGTACACAAATTAGAAGTTTTCTTGAAGGATTGAATAATGACAAGCATTCGTCAAATCTCTAGCAGATATCAGCTTGAGATTTTTTGGCTTCCCATCGTTCAGTCTTTCCGGTAGGGCATCTTCATGAAAATGATCATTTAAATACTAAGACAGGGAAGATTGAATTTTAGGTGGAATCGAGTTGGCAGAGAAATATATTATCTATTATTTTAAAATAGATGCTACAATACCAAAGTTTTAGACATTAAAGTGGCCGGTGGTGATATTTATTCCAGTCAGTTTTGATGAATATTAAATGTTAATAGTTTTTAAGTATTTATAGTCTATAATTTATTGGATCAGATTGTTTTGGTTTTTGTTTTAGGAGAGGATTTTTTCTGTTGTTCGTATGTCTGTACGTTGTTTTGTTGGTGGTTTGTTAAAGAGTTTTGTATTAAATATTTAAAATACTAGATCTGTTTTATGAGGAGAGGTAAAGTTGTCTAAAGGTATGTGTTTTGTTTTTCTTTTGTTATTTGTGTCTTGTGTTAAATCAGAGGAATCTTCCTCTTTATCTTTTGGTGGAAAATTTACTATGGGAATTGTGGCCGATGCGGAATTTAAAGATAAGGGGTATCTACAAGGTGCTTTTGAGGGGACCATGAAGATAAGAGATGAGTTTGGAATAAATCTTATAACAAAGATTTTAACACCTTACCCTGTGAAGGGGAAGGAACTTATGACAAAAGCAGAGGCTGCGTTAGAAGATATATATTCTTTGCAAAAGGAGGGGGCTAATTTTATTTGGTTAATTGGTCCTCGTTATTCAGAGAATTTATTGAGATTGTCATATGAAAATCCTAATGTTTTTTATGGAATCGTAGATCCTATTGACTATGGTTCTCTTGGTATTAGGGTGCCTAGAAATGGTTTGGGTATTAAGTTTAGACATCAAGAGGGAGCGTTTTTAGCTGGTTATGTAGCTGCTAAGATGAGTAGGCGTGGTAAAGTTGGCTTCTTAAGTATGCCTTTTCTCGAGCATTTTGGGGATTTTTTGGTTGGATTTCAGGCAGGAGCTCTTTACGCAAACCCCAGGGTAAGGGTATTTGCAAAGAGGCTGTTCGAAACTAGCTTTTATGATAAAAGCTCCAGCAAGTTCATTGCCAAGCATATGTATGTTAATGATGGCGTTGATGTTATTTTCCCTGTGGCGGGGCTTGCTTCTCTTGGTGTTTTTGAAGCGGCAAAGGAGCTCGGACCTGGTCGCTATGCAATTGGGGTTGATAGAGATCAGTCATATCTTGCTCCTGAGAACATTATTACTTCTGTAATTAAAGACGTTGGAAAGGCGATATATGATCTTTCAGTAGATGCCATGAAGAACAAAAACTTTAGAGGAGGACGTGTTGTTGAGCAGGGATTGAAGGAAGGAGTTATTGATATTGTTAAAGATCCTAGTATCATTGGTGATAAGTTGGTTGAAGATCTTTTTAAACTTCAGAATGATATAATTGAAAGAGAACTTATTGTTCCTGCCACCAAATATGAGTTTGATTTATTTAAATCAAAATTATAGACTTTTAGTTAGATTTATTTTAGGGGGATATAATATGGGGGGGCTGTTTTTAATTTTACTTACTTTCTTTTTGTCATGCTCTGGTTCTAGGGATGCGGGAGGGACTTCTAAGGTCTCTATGTTAATTGATGGGAATTTTGATGATAAATCTTTTAATGAGAGTGCTTGGAAGGGTGCTATGAAGCTGAGTGAGGATTTTGGGATAGAGGTGGTGCCTAAGGAGTCTACTTCGAATTCTTATTTAGCTGATATTGAAGCATTAAGGGATAATGGTTCAAATTTTATATGGTTAGTTGGATATAAGCTTAGCAACGTTTCTATTAGTGTTGCTTTGGAAAATCCGGATGTAAGGTATGCGAACATTGATCCTGTTTATGAAGAAAATGTAATAGTTCCGGGGAACTTAGCAGCTATAACTTTCAGAACAGAGGAAGGAGCCTTTTTAGTGGGCTATATTGCAGCTAAAACTACTAAGACAGGCAAGATTGGGTTTTTAGGTGGAATTGAGGGTGCAATAGTTAATTCGTTTAGGTTTGGGTACGAAGCTGGTGCTAAGTATGCAAACAAAGATATTGTCATTCGTAGTGGATATGTAGGAAGTTTTGCTGATACGGAAACCGGACGTTCGATGGCAAGCAAGATGTATAGTGATGGGATTGATATTATTTATCATGCTGCGGGATTGGGTGGATTAGGAGCAATTGAGGTAGCAAGGGAGATGGGAGAAGGACATTATATCATTGGAGTTGATCAAGATCAGTCGTTCCTAGCCCCTGAGAATATTATCACTTCTTCAATCAAAGATATTGGACAAGTTGTATATATTTTGACTGCCAATTATTTAAAGACAAGTACTTTTGAGGGTGGTAAGGTGTTAAGTTATGGATTAAAGGAAGGTTTTGTAGGTTTTGTTAGAAATCCTAAGATGATTCCTTTTAAATTAGAAAAAGAATTAGATGATGTTTCTGACAAAATAATTAATGGGGAGATTACTGTTCCAAGGAGCGCTGGGGAATATAAGACTTTCCTTGATGGGATTCTTTGATATTATTCTATTGGGTATTTAACAATATGTTTGCATTGTTGAATGTTAGTTAGGCTTAGGTACTTGTTTTTCCTAAGCCTTTGCTTCTTGTTTTATGAGTAGACAAAAATGTTGAGGTTTAATCCATTTTAAGGCTTTGTGTTTATGAAGAAAGTAGCCTAAAACTAAAAATTTTATTAAGTCCCGTTTTGTCAATTTAATAATGATATAATGAGTAGGAGTCTATCTATATTTGTTTTCAGAGGTTTGAGTATTGAGTAAGAGAATATTTCCAAAAATATACTATTATGATCAGGATTTTATTGATATCTACAATAAAAGTCTGTCCTGGATACAGGACAAAATTGTTTTCCCTCAGACTTTAGAGAGAGGTAGGCGAGAAAAAAATTATTATTCTGAGAGTCTTGACTTCATAGACCAAATGCAGGCTTGTCTTTCAAGCTTTTTTCTTGTCTACAGTAATGGAGAGTATTCTCCTACATCTACCATTGATAAATTTTATCAACTTCAGGAAACATCAGGTGCGATTAGATCTCGTTATGACAAGAGCAATAAGGTTATTTATATAGAAGGAAATGATGAGAGCATTGGGATGCCGATTTTCGCCTGGGCAGAATATAACTTATACCATAAAACAGGCAATAAGAGACGCATTTCTGATGTTTTGCCAGTTCTTGACAAATATTATCGATGGATAGAGAAAAAGTTTTTAAAGAGTAATGGACTTTATTCAATTGACGTAAATAAGATCTTTTACAAGAATTCTCCTAGAGAAGATGTGTGTTATCCAATTGATTTCAACTCATTACAAGTACATAGTGCGTATTGTATTTCGAAATTGGCAGACATATTGAATGATAAAAATTTATCGCTTGAGTATAAGAAAAGGTTTTTTTCCCTTAAGGCCAAGATTAATTCGTTGATGTGGGATGAGGGTGATGGATTTTATTACGATCTTGACGCTAATGAGAACATTATTAGGTGTAAAACAATTGTGGGTTTCCTGCCCATGCTTTCTGAGATCCCAAGTGAAGATAGAATAGAGAGAATGGTTTTTTATTTAAAAAGTGATCAACACTTTGGTACTTTAAATCCCTTTCCTACTCTTTCTGTTAATGATTCTAAATTTAATTTAGATGGAAATGGGTACTATGGTTCTGTTTACACTTATATGAATTTTTTTATTATTAAAGGCCTTGAGTACTGTAGGCGTGCAAATATTGCAAGAGAGTTTACCATAAGGCATTTGTATTACGTGTTGGATACTCTGTTACCCGACGGTAAGGTTAAGGGGCATATTTGGGAGGCTTATAAGCCAATGAATGAGGGTCCAGCTTATTTTGATGTTGAGAAGAAAATTCTTCCAGAAAAGGATATTATTTGTTATCTTGCACTTTTTAGTATTAGCCTGATGATAGAAAATATTATTGGTCTTACAATTAGTTTACCGGATAAGACAGTCTATTGGAATATTCCTGCTCTTGAAGTTATGGGGATAGAACGCTTATCTCTTAGAAGAAATCAAACCACAATTATTTGCAATAAGGGCAAGAGGGGCTGGGAGATAAAGATGGAATCTGAAAAACTTTATTACTTTACAATAAATATATTAAATAAGAAAGAAAAGACCCTGCCTATACCTTCGGGTAGATGCTCTATGCTTTTAGATAAGTTATAGTTAATCGGTTTGTTTTTGTATTTATTGATAACTAAGATCTTGGGAGCATTGATATGATGGATGTTGTATTTTTAAAGACCTTACTTGAGGAGAAGAGATACTCTGAAATAAAAGAAGAGCTTTTAAAGTATGATGCTTTTGATATTAGTGAAACGATGAGGAGACTTAATGGTTCTGATTTGATTTTACTTTATAGGTTTCTGCCCAAGAAAGTTGCTGTTGAGGCTTTTTCTAATTTTGACCAAGTCACAAGAAATAAGTTAGCTAATTCTTTTACTAACAAAGAAATAAGTGAAATGATAGATGAGTTAAACCTTGACGATGTTATTGATCTTTTGGAAGAAGTGCCGGCAAATGTTGTGCAGAGATTTTTAGCAAGTTCTACTGAGGAAAATAGAGAAATTATTAATAAATTTTTGTCTTACAGCGATGATTCTGCTGGTTCAATTGTAAAGATAGAATACATTGAGCTTAAAGATTATTTTTCTGTTAGAGAAGCTCTTGACTACATTAGAAAGGTGGCAAAGACTAAGGAAGATGTCTATACTTACTATATTACAGATGAAGAGAAGAGATTAAGAGGAGTTGTCAAGATTGAAGATTTAATGTTGTCCAGGGATGATGTTGTCATTTCTTCAATAATGAGAACGAGTGGATTTTATATTGTAAAAGTTGGCGATGGAAAGGAAGATGTTGCTCTTCTTTTTCAAAATCATGATATCTTGAGTGTTCCTGTTGTTGATAATGAGGGAAGAATGATAGGAATTATTGTTATTGACGATATTCTTGAGGTTGTACAGAGTTTAAATACTGAAGATTTTCATATAATGGCCGCTGTTACTCCCTTAGGCGAATCTTACCTTGATACTTCTATTTTTGACATGACAAAAAATAGAATAGTCTGGCTCTTAATTCTTATGATATCTTCTACTTTAACAGCTACCATAATTACAAGTTATCAGAATTTGATTTTATCTTTGGTAATCTTAACTAGTTTTATTCCACTTTTGATGGATACATCAGGAAATGCTGGTTCCCAAGCTTCTGCATTAATTATTCGTGAGCTTGCTCTTGGAACTCTTAAGGTAAAGGATCTTTTTCGTGTCTTATTTAAGGAAGTGTGTGTCAGCGTATTAGTTGGCTCAATCCTTGCTGGTATTAACTTTTTAAGGGTCGTATTTTTTGTAATACCTGATAATGATGAGAGGTTTAGAATAGCCTTTGTTGTCTCTTCATGTTTGATGATAGGCCTGATGGTGGCAAAGGTATTAGGAGGTCTTTTGCCTATTTTTGCTAAGATTTTAAGAATTGATCCAGCCTTGATGGCGGGGCCTTTAATTACTACTATTGCTGATGTTATTACCTTGATTGCCTATTTTAATATAGCTAGATTGGTGCTGTATAATTATTTCTGAGGATATAATAAGTATTCAATATGGTTAAGTCGGAAGATTTGAGTGGTTGTGTTTTTTGCAAGATAATAAGGGGTGAGCTGTCTTCTTATAAGGTTTATGAGGATGATTTAGTGCTTGCCTTTCTTGACATTAATCCTTTAAATGTAGGGCATACGCTTGTTGTTCCCAAACAGCATAGCAATGATGCTTTAGTTATGGATGATACGCTTAATGGTAGGGTATTGGAAGTGTGTAAGAGAACAGCTCTTGCTTTGAAGAAGTTGAATTCAGGTATTTGTGGTGGAGTCAACATTTATACTGCAATTGGTTCTGAAGCTGGGCAAATTATTTTTCACACTCATTTTCATGTAGTTCCAAGATTCCAGGGAGATAAATTTGGGTTTATAAGAGGCTCTAATGTTAATCTAGTAGAAGATGAATTTTTGGATTTATCCAAAAGGATAGGTCGAAATATTTAATTTTTATTAGTTTAAAAGAGGTTGGTTTTATATGCGCAGATTTTTTTTGTGTTAATTTTTGTGATGAGTGTGTTTGATCTTTGTGCTTTCTCTTCGGGGGATACTAATGTTTACGCTGGAGCTGGTGTTGGTGTTGATAATTTCTCTCCGGATTTATACTTTTATGAAAGACTCAAATATCAGATCATGAGTGGTTTTGGGGTTGTTGTGTCAGATAGGCTAGCTTTTGGAGGAGAATTATCTGCGGATGCAAGATTGCTGTCAAGTTATACACCCTATACTAGGGAAGCTGTGCACATGTTAACAGGGGCGAATGATATAAAGGAGCTAATAAGATCTCCTGATAATTTCGATCTTCGTGATATTTCAGTATCAGCTAGAGTGTATCTTAATTATTTTTTTGTTCCCAACATGGCTATATTTAGTTTGACTGCTTTTTCGGGGCTTAAGGTGGGATATTTAGATTTCAGGAGTTATTCTTACGGTCATATAGATTACGTAGAAAGCATCAATCCTTTCATTGTAGGACTTGATGTTGGCACAAGAATCAATTTGGGATTTATTTTCTTAGAATACACAATTGCACCAATCTTTCATAATAAATCTTTGCTGTTTAATCAGATGCATAGAGTAACTGTAGGACTCATTTATCAAGAAAACATAGGATCCATTCGTTCTCTGGATTTTTGATCCATAGTGCTTCAGTTGTTTAAATGAGAAATATTAGGAGGGGTAGTTTAGGTTTTCATCTGTAGCATTCGTCAGTATTTTTAGATACTGACTGGACTCATATTTTGCCATGGTCAGATTGTGATCTTGGTAGTTTCCACATTCCTTTTCAGTTGTGCCCGCATCCTTGAGGTCTCCTTGGAAGTTTACTATCCCAGTGAAAAGCCAAGATATTAAATTAACAAGATCCCTGCTCTCGTGGTCTCCCAAAAGGACTAAATAAAATCCAGTTCTACAGCCCATTGGCCCGAAGTATAATGTTTTCAGACCCCAATCTTGATGATTCCTGATTAGCGAGGCACCTATGTGCTCAATTGTGTGCATTTCTGCGTTGTTTATTACAGGCTCTCTATTAGGGGCCTTCATTCTAATATCTACGGTAGTAAATGTTACATTTTCAAAAACATCTTTCCTTGAGATGTATATGCCGGGATTCAGTCTTGTGTGATCAATCGTAAAGCTTGATATTTTATTCATAATTTAAATTCCTCCTTAATTTTGTCTACAAAGTCTAACTTCTCCCATTCTAGTTCATTTTTTCCGAAGTGCCCGTATGTGGATGTTTTGGAGTAGATGGGCTCTCTTAATTTTAGCTTTTCAATTATACCATCTGGAGTTAGATTAAAATTATTTATGATAAAGTTTAATATCCTATTCTCGTATGCGTCGTCATTTATTCCTGAAGTTATCTTAATGGATACTGGGCTAGCAATGCCAATGGCATAAGCAAGTTGTATTTCAAATTCTCTAGAAATACCTGCCGCCACCATGTTCTTAGCAATATATCTCGCCATGTAAGCAGCCGAACGGTCAACTTTAGTGGCATCTTTCCCACTATAAGCGCCTCCTCCATGTCTTGCAAACCCACCGTAGCTGTCAGCGATAATCTTTCTTCCCGTAAGCCCCGTGTCTCCAGTTGGTCCTCCGATAACGAAATTCCCTGAAGGATTAATGTAGTATCTAATGTTAGGCTCAAACATTGATTTACTTTTAAGGGTGGGTTCTATGATCTCTTTGATTAGTGTCTGGCGTATGACTTCTTGAGAAACATCGGGATCGTGTTGATGAGAAACAACGATAGTGCTTATTCGAGTAGGATTTTTATCGGAATTGTATTCAATGGTGACTTGTGACTTAGCATCAGGTCGAAGCCACTTAATTGCCCCTGTTTTCCTAAGCTTACTGGCTTTTTGTAAAATTAAGTTAGATAGCTCGTATGCTATTGGCAAAAAATTTTCAGTTTCATTGCAAGCATAACCAAATATTATCCCCTGATCCCCCGCCCCAGTGGCCGTTGTGTCTTTTCTATTAACTGCATTTGCAATGTCTATTGATTGATATCCAATAGCATCGATTATTGTAACAGATTTATAGTCAAGTCCATATTCTATGTTTGTATATCCAATATTTTTTATTATGTGTCTAGCAATCTCCTTTATGTTTATGTCTTTCTTTGCTGTGCTGTTTATTTCTCCTGCTATGACCACTAAATTTTGTGAAACTAACGTTTCACATGCGACTTTAGCCATTTTGTCTTTTTTTAGCATCTCATCAAGGATTGCGTCAGAAATCTGGTCTGCAATCTTGTCGGGATGACCTTCGGATACAGCCTCAGACGTTGATATCTTATTTATCATGCTGATCCTCTTCTATGAGTCCAACAAGTTCCTTGACCATTCTAGCCGAATTTACGGATGCGATTTTTAGAAATTTATCGAAATCTATGTGGTTATCTTTAGTGTTTGGTAAGTCAGATATAGAACGCGTGATGATGAAAGGTATTCCAAATGTATGTGCAACTTGTGCAATAGCAGCCCCTTCCATTTCTACAGCTAAAGCATCTGGGAAGTTGCTCTTGATTGCCTCTAGCTGATTTTTGTCTCCAATAAATTGGTCTCCTGTAAGTATCAAACCAATATGAGCACTTACATCTTTGATTTTATCCTCTATAACCTTAACTGATTTTCTAAGCATTACTTCATCCGATTTGAATTTTTGAGGCAATCCAGGCACTTGTCCTATTTTATGCCCAAACTTAGTTAAATCAAAATCATGAAATGCTACCTCTGATGATACTACTATGTCTTTAATACTCAGATTAGAGTCTTCCCTTATCCCACCAGCGGTTCCCGAGTTGATTATGCGATTAATTTTATATTTTGATATAACATAACTAACCCAAGTAGCAGCATTTACCTTACCAATACCAGTAGTTAAAGAGATTACCTCATACCCCGAAATATTCCCCTTATGAATTTTTTTATTGCCCAGATAGCCGTCTAATGCAAGTTCCTGTCTATTCTCGATTATACTATTTACTTCTTCCGCCTCCGCATCCATTGCGGATATGATTAAAACCATACTTTCTCCTTTTATATTTCTTTTAAAGAGTATCTTTTTAAAAGAGATTCTATCTCGCTTTGTCCGAGTATTTTTTTAATTCCCGTTTTCGTTTTGGGTATTGACTTAATGTAATCTTGGCTTTCATTAGGAGGTACAACTTTGCCGTCTTTGATTATGTACTTTATGTATGGATAATTGAGGTTCTCTTCGTTGACTTTTACTATCTTAGCAACTGATTCATCGTTAAGTTCCACAATAAAACCCAGTGGGCATTGAGAGAGTACCTTAATGATTAGTTTTAAAACCCTTTTATCAAATTTTTTATCGGCGTCCTGTATTAATTCTATAAGAGATGCACCAGAGTTTAAGGATTTCTTGTATGTTTTATCCAAAATAATTGCACTATATGCACTAGCAGCTCCAATGATATTTGACTCAATGCTAATATTCTCACTTTTAAGTTTTTTGGGATAACCTGAGCCATCTAAATTTTCCTTATGATTTAGTAACGTTGTACAGATGGAATGTGAAAAATCAGTTGTAGATATAATCTTATAACTGAGTACAGGATATTTTTTAATCATGTCAAATTCTTCATCACTTAATTTCCCTTGTTTTTCGCTTATCTTTGAAGGTATAAACAGAAATCCTATTTTGTGAAGAAGAGCTACCGTGCACAATTCAACAGTCTTGTGATTATTTAAATTCATCTCGCTCCCAAGTGCTGCTGTTAGTATGGCAGTGTTTACTGAGTGTACAATATGGTAATCGGACAAAAAGTTAGGTATTTTAATATATTTAATAAATGTTTTTTGATTTTTCTTATAAAACTCTATCACCTTCTTAGCAGTTGGCAGGACGTCCTGATAATAAATCTTTTTATTTTTTTTACAAGTCTCATATACTTCTTCCAAATTGCTTACTAGTACGTGATAGCTTGAAATTGATTCCTTATCGCATTCCGCATGCATCGACATGCTTCCCTTATTCATCAGTGATTCATCAAAGAAGCAATCCTTTGTGTGAAGTTCCTCTTCCAATTTCCATTTTTCAATCAGTTCAACATTCTTTGGCTTTACAAGAGAATTCTCGGGCCAGACCAAAAAGTCTTTATCTATGACATAAGAAAAAGATTTTATGTCTTTTGCTAAATTACCAAGACCACCCATCTTTCCCCTTAAAATTTAAACTTGTTAATAAACATATATAACACATTATTTATCAATTGTCCATTATTTTTAGTATAATATTGGTTATACATTTCGATTGTGTAATTATATTAATTTTTAAAGAGACTTTGATGGTAGATAAAATACTTCTAATTTTTAATGTTATGTTTGTTGGATCTTTTGTTTGTTTGATTTTTTTTCTAGAAATTTTAAAATATTTGAGTGTGCTAGGTTTTATTCTTTTTCATTTTCATGTTATTTTAGGGTTTGTTTTGTTTGTGTTTGTTTTTAATCTTTTTTATTCCAGGTTTCTTTATTCAAGATTATATTTTGTATTCAATGGAGTAGAGAATACTTATACTTTTTTAAAGCTTAAAATAATTCGGAAGAGACTTAAGAGTGTGTTCGATATTTCTCTTTGTTTAAAGATGATTTTAATCAAACAGGACAAAAAAAGTCTCGATGAGATTTATTTTTATTTGAAGGATAGCAAGATTAGTAATAAAACAATAGTGGAACTTTATGCTGTGCTCATCAGTTTTAGAGAGAAAGAGAAGGCATCTAGTTTGATTTTAAAGTATGAAGGTAGCAGGAATAGGTGGGTAGAGTATTGCGTGGGTCTTAGCATGATTTCTTTTGAAGAATATGAAAAATTGGGTAAGGTATTAGATCTTTTAAGGAGGTATTTTTTAAGAGGACCAATTTTTACGATTTATTACTATTATGTGTTAAAGAGGGCGAATGTAGCCCCTTCCTTGATTGAAGCCAGTAAACTTGAGATTAGAAACAAATATTTTAAATACAAAGACAAATTGAATATTAAACATGCTAGACTTCTGCGCTCAAATTTATTTTTTGTAGTTTTTTATTATATTTATGATAGCTCTAAGAAGGATATTTTTTATTAAGAGAGGACAAGATTTTGAACGTAAGAGTTAGATATGCACCTTCTCCAACGGGGTTGCAGCATATTGGAGGAATTAGAACAGCTTTATTTAATTATTTCTTCGCCAAGTCATGTGGTGGGAAATTTTTACTCAGAATTGAGGATACGGATCAGACGAGATATTTCAAAGAAGCCGAAGATGACCTTTATCGAAGTTTAGAGTGGCTTGGTGTTGATTTTGATGAGGGACCCACTTGTGGTGGACCTTATGAACCTTACGTTCAGTCGAAGAGAACGGCAATATATGATGGGTATGCTAGGAGGTTAGTTGAATCGGGGGGTGCTTATTATTGTTATTGCACACCGGAGAGATTAGAAAGAATCAGAAAGATCCAGACTGTTAACAAGATGGCAACGGGGTATGATAGACATTGTAGAAATTTAAATGAGAGTGAGATTCAAGATGCTTTAAGTTTGGGAATAAAACCTGTTGTTAGGTTTAAAGTTCCCCTTGATGGAGAGACTAGTTTTAACGATATTTTGCTTGACAAAGTAACATGGTTGAATAAGGATATTAACCCTGATCCTATTATTCTTAAATCTGACGGACTTCCAACTTATCACCTTGCAAATGTTATTGATGATCATTTAATGAAAGTGACGCATGTCTTAAGGGCACAGGAGTGGGTGGCCTCAGGACCTTTGCATGTTCTTCTTTATAATGCTTTTGGATGGACTCCTCCTGTTTATTGTCACCTTCCGATGGTAATGGGTAGTGATGGACAAAAATTGAGTAAGAGGCATGGAGCTACGTCTTTAAGACAATTTATTGAGGATGGATATCTTCCAGAGGCTATTATTAATTACATTACCTTACTTGGATGGTCTTATGATGATAAGAAAGAATTTTTTACGAGTGATGAACTTCAAAAACTGTTCTGCATTAAGAAGATAAATAAATCTCCTGCTATTTTCGATTATCATAAATTAGATTTTTTTAATAGTCATTACATTAGAGAGAAGGAAGACGAAGAATTGGCTAAACTTTTACTTCCTTTGTTGCAAAAAGTATCCTATCTTAAAGAAGATATTGAGCATAAAGATAAGGAAACATTAATACTTTTAATACCTCTTATAAAGACAAGAATTAGAAAGCTTAATGAAGCTGTAAATATGCTTAAATTTTTTTACGAAGATATTAAAACGTGGAATTTAGGTGAGTTTTTGGGCAAAAAGAAGACAGTGGGTGACATTTATCTGATTTTAGACAAAATTAAGCCAATATTAGAAGGATTTCAAACAAGGACATCGGATGAGAACGAGAAAGTGTTTAATGATTTTGCTAGGGACAATAACCTAAAGATAGGGGAAGTTCTTCTTCCGGTTAGGATTGCAGTGCTTGGTAGCAAGGTATCACCTCCTCTTTTTGATTCTTTAAAACTACTTGGGAAAGATAAAGTTTTTGATAGAATAAACCTAGCACAAGAATTTTTGAAAAGACATGAATAATAAAAATAATACATTTTAAGGATATTGATATGATAAGGATGGAAGATATTATTGCACTCGCTAAGAGAAAGGGTTTTGTGTTTCAGTCTTCAGAAGTTTATGGAGGACTTTCAGGGGCATGGGATTATGGTCCTTTGGGTGTTGAGCTTAAAAATAATATACAGAGGGAATGGTGGAAGAGTATGGTTTACTTGCATGAGAATGTAGTAGGCCTAGACAGTGCTATTTTTATGAGACCTGAGGTTTGGGTGGCCTCTGGGCATGTTGATAGCTTTTCAGATTCACTGGTCGACTGTAGGAATTGCAAAAATAGATTTAGGGCTGATTTTGTTGATGTGTCTGGTAATTGTCCTAGTTGCAGTGAGGAGAGTTCCTTTACAGAACCCAAAAATTTTAATTTAATGTTTAAAACTAATATTGGAGCTACAAAAGAGGGCTCTAGTGAAATTTATTTAAGACCAGAGACGGCTCAGGGTATTTTTGTTAATTTTAGAAATGTATTGGACTCTACGAGACTTAAGGTACCTTTCGGCGTAGCCCAAGTTGGGAAAGCATTTAGGAATGAAATAATAACAAAAAATTTTATATTCAGAACTTGTGAGTTTGAACAAATGGAAATGCAATTTTTTGTACATCCTAATCAAATGGATGATTGGTATTACTATTGGAAGCAAAATAGAATGAGTTTTTTTGTGGAAACTCTTGGAATAAAATCGGGGAGTCTTAGGGTTAAAGAACATGAAGCAGACGAGCTTGCGCATTATGCTAAAGCTGCTGTTGACATTGAGTATGAATTTCCATTTGGTTTTAAGGAAATTGAGGGAATTCATAATAGGGGAAATTATGATTTGACACAGCATGCTAGGTTTTGTGAGAAGTCTAGGTTATTTGAATATCACGACTTAATAAGTGGTGAGAGATATATTCCTCATGTTATTGAGACGTCTCTTGGACTTACAAGGGGTGTTTTAATGGCTCTTTGCGATGCTTATGTAGAGGAGGAGCTTGAGGGAGGTGAAAAGCGAACAGTTTTAAGACTTCATCCTAAACTTGCTCCTTATAAGGTTGCCATACTTCCTCTTGTTAAAAAAGACGGGCTTGATGATCTTGCTAGGAGATTATTCATGGAGCTTAGCGATGATTTTTATATGTTTTATGATGACAGTGGCACAATTGGCAAGAGATACAGGCGACAAGATGAGATTGGAACTCCTTATTGTGTAACAATAGATTACGACACTATGGAGGATAGGACGGTTACCTTAAGAGAGAGGGATCGAATGACTCAGGTAAGGGTTTCGCTTGACGAGTTATACTCGTACATTAGAACTGAAATGTTAAATTATAGTGGGAGCTTCAAGTAGATGAATCTCGCCTTGGAGATTTTAAAGAGACGAGGATTCTTGAAGCAGTGCACAAAGTTAGAGGCTTTAAGTGAGTTGATGGATAGGGAGAGGATAGTTTTTTATGTGGGATTTGATGCTACCTTTAGTTCTCTTCATATTGGACATTTAGTTCCCCTTATGGCAATGATGCATCTTCAAAAGCAAGGGCATAGACCGATTGCTCTGGTTGGAGGAGGCACTACAAAGATAGGGGATCCTTCTGGCAAGAGCGAAATGAGAAGGATTTTATCAGAGGATAATATAGAAAGAAACGTTGTTGCAATAAAGAAACAGTTGTCACGAATAACAGGGCTTAGCAGTGATTGTATTTTTGACAACTCAGAATGGCTTAGTAGTCTTAATTATATTGAATTTTTAAGAGATATCGGAGTCCATTTTTCTGTTAATCGAATGTTGGGGTTTGAGACTTATAAAAGAAGACTAGACATTGGTCTTTCGTTTATTGAGTTTAATTATCAGCTTTTGCAATCTTATGATTTTTACATGCTCAATAAAATCAAAAATTGTAACCTTCAGATGGGAGGCGATGATCAGTGGGGTAATATTGTTTCTGGGGTTGAGTTAATAAGACGGAAACTGGGAGGAAAGGTTTTTGGTCTTACATGTCCTCTTATTACACGAAGCGATGGTAAGAAAATGGGAAAATCAGAAAAGGGTGCTGTTTATCTTGATTCAGATCTATACAGTGTCTATGATTTTTATCAATATTTTAGAAATGTTCCAGACTTAGATGTTAAGAAATTTTTGTATTTATTTACTTTTTTGGAAGAGGATGAGATTGGCAATGTTTCAAGTTTAGGGGGAAATTTACTAAACAAAGCAAAAGAAACTTTGGCTTTTGAAATAACAAGGATTGTGCATGGAGAGGAGGCTTCTTTAAGTGCAGCCGCAGCAGCCGCAGCAGCTTTTAAAGGGGTTGGAGATAGAGCCAGTATTCCTTTTTTTGAGTTGGGGCTAGCTGGTTTGGGAAAGGGAATTTTATTGGTTGATTTAATGATTCTTTCAAAAGTTGTATCTAGTAAATCGGAGGGTAGAAGATTAATTAACTCGGGTGGGGTTTATGTAGATAAAGTAAGGATAGGAGAACAAGGTTATTTTCTTACTAAGGATAATTTTACTAATGGTGAGCTTGAACTTAGAGTTGGTAAGAAAAAAGTTTTAAGAATTATTTTATAGTTGGTGTTTCGTGTACAACAGGAGAGCTTTAAATAATTTGTTTTTTAGGTCATTTCTGTTTTTTATGGAGCGGAAACATGGTGTCTTTACAGAAGAACATATTTTTCATAGTTTGATTAATGACAATAAGATTAAAGAGCTTCTTGAGTTATGCACTCTTGATTTTTACAGTCTTGATAAAATACTAGAGGAATTTTTTAATAAACTTCCCTCCAGGGAATCTAATATTTCAGAATATGCTTTCAAAATAGATGATTTATATCAGGAAATAATTGCCACTATTTTTTACTATAAAAAAACCTATAAGATACAAGAAAAAGATTTATTATGGGTATTAATTAGGAAGAGACAAAATACAATTTTAGATGCTCTACTAAAGTCGGGCTTTAATTTGGCTATCTTTGACAAGATGATTGAAGTTTATGAATACTTGGGTCCAGATTTGGATTTAGGATTAGTTGACAACAAAGGAACAGGCCCTACTCATGTTGTTAATAAAGAGGTAGATAAAAATGGTGGTTTTGATATTTTTGAGGAAGGGTGTTTTAAGTTGGAAAACAATAATGATCTATCGGGTGACAGTAGTTCTGTGGAGGACTTTCTAATAAATGTCATTGATAGTTTAGATCCAAATTTAGATCAAAATCCTTTAATAGGTCGAACTAAAGAATTGAACAAGTTGATTCAAGTAATGTTGCGTAAGCATAAAAGTAACCCAATTTTGCTTGGAGAACCTGGCGTTGGGAAGTCAATATTAATTCAAGGGCTTGCCTATATGATAAAAGTAGGTGAGGTGCCTCAGGGATTAATTGGGTATGAGGTATATTCGCTTGGCATTGGTAACCTTATGTCTGGTACTAGATACAGGGGAGATCTTGAAAATAGAGTAAATAAAGTGCTAGATTTTTTGTATTTTAAAAAAAAGGTAATTCTCTTCATAGATGAAGTTCATATGATCGTTGGAGCTGGTTCTACATCTTTTAGTAGCATAGATGTTTCAAATTTGTTAAAACCCATTTTGACTTTAGGGAAAGTTAAGTTTATAGGTGCTACTACGGAATATGAATACAAAAAGTTCTTCTTAAGAGATAAGGCGTTAGTAAGAAGGTTTCATAGCATAGAACTTAAGGAGCCGGGATTTGAAGATACTTATCTTATGTTAAAAGGAGCCAAGGGGCAGTATGAAAAACATCACAATGTAGAGTATACAGATGGGGCAATACGAGCCTTCATTTCCATGTCTTGTAAATATATTAAGGACAGATTTCTTCCTGACAAGGCTTTTGACTTGCTGGATGAACTTGGAGCCAAATTTAAGTTTGAGAATAACAATAGAAAAATAACAGAAGATGATGTTAAAGATTTTGTTAAATCTATGGTTGGCTCAAGTATTTTTAGTTTGGATGAACATGATGATAGTTTACTTGCAGGGCTGGAACACAAAATAAGGGAGAATATAACAATTGATGAAAATGTTTTATCTGATCTGATACTAAACATAAAGCTTTTAAAGGTTAAATTCCTCTTTGAAAGCAACACCCTTGGGATTTTTGTTTTTATGAGCCCTTCGGATCTTGATAAAGACAAACTTTTCCATATTTTATCAGAAGAACTTAAACTTGCTAAGTTTACTTTAGAGATGAGTGAGTACGGTGATTTTGATGCTATTAATAGATTAATAGGTCCCATATATGCTTCTGATTCTTATGATGAGCCTACTAAGTTTTTTAAATTTTTGAGTAAACCTTCAAGTTCGATTATTTTTCTATCAGATTTTGATAAAGCTCATAAAAGAGTCACAGATTTTTTTTTAAAAGGATTTAACACGGGTAAATTCTATGACAGTTTTGGCAGAAGTTTTAGTTTGTCGGATAGCATAATAATAATAGATATTAATGTGGAGAGCAGGGAATTTAGCAGTATTGGATTTAAAAATGAGACAACGAGTGGAAGGGGCTTGCTAGAGAAGAGATTTTCTTCTCAGTTTTTGGATTTGGTTGATCATATTTTTTTCTTCAGACCCGTAGATGAGATTGGCTTTGAAAAGGTTATTAAGGAAGAGATTAATAACTTTATTAGGATATTAAAGGATAAGGAGATTGATGTTTTTTTTGAAGAAGATATTTTCGGCTATCTTAAGAGCAAAACATATGGAAGTGGCTTTGGGATCAGAAGCGTAAGGAAGATTGTAATCAAGGAGATAGGAAGTTTTATAATTAATGAAATGGTTTTAAAAAAAATAAAGAAAAATGATAGAATTAGGATCTACTTAGAGGGTAGGGTGAGATATGAATTAATTTGATAATTTGGGGGTATATGTGTGAAAATAGCGATAATTGGGGCAGGGGCTTGGGGTACGGCTGTTGCTAAGGTGTTAGCAGATAAGGAAGAAGACAATGTCTTATTGTGGTCTTTTGAGGAATCTGTTAGGGATGATATTAATAATGAACATGAAAACATTAAATATCTGGAGGGAATTAAATTACCGGATAATTTAATTGCAACTTCTGATTTAAGTGATACTGTGGCCAGGTCTGACTATGTTTTTATTGCAACTCCTTCTCTTCATACTTTGGGAATCTTTAAAAGTTTAAGGAATATTATTACGGATAGGAAGCCTAATTTGGCAATACTTACTAAGGGGCTGATAACTGTTGATGGAAAGCCTCGTCCTATTTTAGAGGTAGCAGAGAATATTTTGGGTGAATATAGGGACAAGATTGTTTATATTGCAGGGCCAAGCCATGCCGAGGAAGTTGGGGTTGGCATAATTACTGGACTTGTGGCTACTGGAAAGAGCAGTGAGCATGTTTCTGCATTTATAAATTTATTTAATGGCACTTCCGTTTCTGTGTTTTATAGTGGTGATGTTTTAGGCGTTCAACTAGCAGCGGCTCTGAAAAATGTATTTGCGATTGCATTTGGCATTTTGGATGAGTATAAAGATAGGAATCCAAATTTGATAGGAAATAACACAGAGTCTTTTTTATTTTCGGTTTCTTTAAATGATATGAAAAACATTGCATTTAAGGTTGGTGATTGCAATAGGGATACATTTTTATTCATAGCAGGCTCTGGAGATTTGGATGTTACTTGCCGAAGCATTTTTGGGAGAAATAGGCGATTTGGACGTGAAATTGTGAGCAAAAATATTTTAAATGGTTTTGTAGGCATAGATGATTTAATAGGCAATATACATAAGATTGGCTATCTTCCAGAGGGGGTAACTGCTGCTAAGGAAGTATCTTTGCTTTTAGAGCATGACTTAGGTTCTCAAGGTTTAGCGGGCGTTGTTTATAGGATCTTAAATAAGGAAATAAGCCCTGAGGCCGTTATTGAGTATATAAAGAATTTTAAATATTGAGGAAAGGACCCAATAGGGGTCCTTTAATTTATGTGATTATTCATCATGTACAAAATATTATTATAGACATCTTCAATTATTTCAAAATTCATCACGACCTCTGTAAATTCATTTGATTTAATTGTTCCTATTATATTTTGATCCTCTGTTAAATTTTCTCTCTTAATTAGGGAGTTGCTGTCAACTAGTATTTTTATCCTAGTAACATCTTTGTCTATTTCTTTAATGTTTACAATACCTCCGAAACACTCTACGATATGTTCTGATGTTTTTATTGCATTTTCATTCATATTTCTTTATCCTTGAAAAAATGCCTTATATGCCATATAAGAGGTGTACACATCAAATTTAGAAGTTATTTCAAATGGTGAGTGCATGCTGATCACGCCAGGCCCCATATCTATTGTTCTTATGCCATAATGAGACAGGAACTTTGCAACAGTACCACCTCCCCCTTCATCTACTTTACCCAGAGTAGCCACCTGCCAAGCTATGTTATTTTTGTTTAGTAAATTTCTGATATAAAAGACAAGCTCAGCATCGGCGTCGCTTGCCATGTACTTCCCCCCATGTCCCGTATATTTCATGATAGGTATTCCATATCCTATCTTGGGTGCGTTTTGTTCATCATGTACAGAATGAAATAGGGGATTAATTGCACCACAAACGTCAGCGGATATGCTTTTTGAGTTCCACAAGGCCTTCTGAACCAAGAGATCGCCATACCTGGCACTTTCAAGTTTGAATAAGATGTCTGAGACAAAGAATTCAAGGTACCTTGAATTTAAGCCAGTGGATCCGGTTGACCCAATTTCTTCCTTGTCAACCAAGAAGCATACAGCAGTTTTGTTTGGAGTCTCTTCTAGGTTTAAAATAGCTTCTAGTGAGGTGTAGACACAAACCCTGTCGTCTTGACCATATCCACCAATCAATGCCCTGTCAAACCCCACATCTCTAGCAGGACCTGCTGGCACTATTTCTATTTCTGCTGAGACAAAATCTTCTTCTTCGATTTTATATTTTTTATTTATTAAATCAAGAATAGCAAGCTTTACTTTTTCTTTCTCTTTAGTTTCAATAGGTAGGCTTCCAATTATTATTTTTAAATTTTCACCTTCAATAATTTCTTCAGATTTTTTGTCTCTTTGTATTTTTTTGTCAAGATGTGGCAATATATCAGGAATTACAAATACGGGATCATTCTTGTCGTCCCCTATGTTAATCTCTATTTTGTCTTCGTTTTTCAAAAAGACTACTCCCCGTATTGATAGAGGGATAGATAACCATTGATACTTTTTAATTCCTCCGTAGTAATTTGTTTTAATTAATGCGAACTCATTCTCTTCTTTAATTGGTGATGGCTTTGCATCAAGTCTTGGTGAGTCTGTATGAGATACAATGAAATGCATTCCATTTTCAATGGGTTCTTTACCAACGAAAACAATTGCAATATTTTTTCCTCGGCATGTGTAATAAATTTTGTCTCCGGCTTTCAATTCTTTAGTTTCACATGAACAGGTGAAACCCTTCTCCTCAGCCTTTTGTGCAGCATAACGGACAGCCTCTCTTTCAGTTTTGATGGTGCTTAAAAAATTTTTATATTGTTCTGAAAATTCTAAAATTCTACTTTTTTCTTCTTCGTTTAAAGAAAGCCAAGGGTTTTGTTTTCTCATTAAAGTTCCTCCTTATTTGTTCATTATAACAGTTTAATGATTCATAAAATTTATATAAAGCAATTGATTTATCATTACCTTTTAAAGATAATGGTATAGCATAGGAGAGTATTTATGTACAGAGGTAATTTTTTAAAAGCTGTTTTATCGATGGCTGTGTTTGTCTTGCTTTTGGTGGGTTGTGAGTCTAGGGATACAACGGAAAGAAGTGAGGAGGGGGGTCATGTTCATATTGAGCCTTTAGGATCTATAGATGATCATACTTTAGGTCATGTATTGCATGCAATGGGAGTATCTGCTACTGGTGGGGAACGATTAAGTATAGGACAGGCGGTTAAAGTTATGTATTTTGCAGGGGATGGTAATGAGCTCAGAGAGGTAGGCTCAAGTTCTGACGCTAATGTAACTGTTTATTCTTACGAGAATGCATATGTGGCGGAGACAAATATTGATATTGTTGGGAGTGATCAAAGTTCTCATATTTTTGTGGGAGTAAGTTCAGATCTTAAGAAAATTATAGACATGAATTTGCATGGGGTTAAGAATGATCCTGCTAGGGATTTTGTAAAGACTTTTAAAGGACTTGATATTACAGACGGTAGAGTTGATATTTCCATTGATGAGAATGACGCAGATACCAGGAATATACTATCTACTGTGAATTTCATAATCAGTAGTCTTGGAAAGACTGTAGTATCGATGAATTAGATATTCAAACTATTTTGATTGGGTTTTAAGTTTAGGCCTTAGGTTGGTGGGGTCTAGACTTGGCTTTCATGCTACATTGGCTCTGGTATGTGCCATAGGAACCCCTGTCCGTAGTCTATTCCAATTTCATTGATTTTTTTAAGTATTTCTTCGTTTGACACAAACTCAGCTATTATTTTTATCCTTTTTGTATCAGCAATTTCCTTGATTGATTTTATTATCACAAGATCTGTTTGGCTGGAGTTTATTACTTTAATAAAAGAACCATCTATTTTTATTATATCTATGGGTAATATTTTAATGTATGAAAGCGAAGTGTGGCCGCTTCCAAAGTCATCAAGTGCTAGTTTAATACCAAAGCTTTTAAGTTCTTTAAAATAATTATTGACTAATTCAAAATTCTCTAAAATACCGGTTTCTGTTATCTCTAAGCATATGTTTTGAAGTGGAACGTGACTCGTAAGAAGTGTTTCTCTTAAAAACATTCTAAAATTTTTGGATTTAAGTGATTGTGGTGAAATGTTAATTGAGAAAATATGTATGCCATTTTTTGCCACAAAATTTGTATATTCTCTTAGTGCTTTATTAACGACTAGTTGATCCACTTCAACAGTTAGATTGTACTTTTCTATTAAATTAAATACTGTGGCATTCGGAATAGGGGTGCCCGTGTGGTTAAAAAGTCTTGTTAGTATTTCGATTTTGGGTTTTAAGTTCTTTTTAAGTGGAGTTATTTTCTGATAGTAGAGAGTAAAAAAATCATTTTTTATTGCTTTTACTATATATTCAAAGATTTTATTTTGGTTTTTAATAAGTATTGTTTCTGGGAGATCATCTTTGTACAAAATAGGGATAGAATCTTTATATTCGGCAGATATTTTAGTTGCTATTTTTAATTTCGAAATTGTTGTCTTTATGTCTTCTTGCAAATTAGTCTTTATTATCCCCATATTAAATTTAAACAGTATAAATCCTTGCTTTTTAAGTTCATTGGAGATCGTCTTTTTGATTTCTTCTGCAATTGCAATTATTCTTCTCTCTCCACCACTTGTGGAAACAATGACTATTAAATTATTATCCTTCACTTGAAATATGTATTCTGAGTAGAATGACATTATTCTAGAGGTGATTTTTTTAAGTATCTTTAAGTCCATACTTGACCTGTTTTCTTTATATTCATATTCTGTGTTTATGTGTAGGTCTAGGTCAAACAAATACGTATTCTTGTGGGAGGATTCAATTTGATTTATTAAAAGATGTTCAAGCTCTTTGATGTTATATAAATCTGTTTGGGTTGTTTGGGTGTCAATAATTTCAAGATTCCTAGCATAATTTTTGGGTTTTAGATTAGATATATCTTTTATTGTTATTAATTTATCAATGTTATTTTGACCAATTGTGCTAATAAATAGATCTACAATTAACCTTCTATTGTGTTTTGCAATTAAAAGGCAGTCAGTTATTAATATATTTTTGAGCTCAGGGATATCGTCTACACTATACCTTAAGTCTATTTTGTTTTCTTTTTCTAAATCTATTATGTTTATATCATTTATTTTATTTGTTTTGCCTCCAATCTTTATTGGAAGTTCAAGTTCTTTGCTACCTTTTTCATTGATGTAGATAATATCATTTTCAATGTTTGTAATTATTACGATTTCTTTAATAAGTTCAGATAAGTTTAAGAAAAAATCAAGGTTTGCATTTTCATTGTCATGAAAAAGCTTTTTTTGATATATGAGATTTTGATTAAGACTTAGTTCGTTTATATCGTTTAATATTTCTATATGGTTGAATTTATAATTTGTTTTTTCTACAGATCCACCATTTATTATAATGGAATAGACTTTGTTAATACTTTGTAAGTCATTCGCTATGTTGATTGAAAATTCTATTGGAGCTTTATTGTTGTAGATAATAGCGAACTTAATATCATTTTGTTTAATAAATTCCCTGGAAATGTCCTTCCTGGACAGTGATACGCGCAATAAGTTGAAAATAGCCTTAAGACTTGCAATCTCCTCGTCACTAATTTCTTCCCCAGATATCGCGATTGCATTCGGATACTCACTCTTCATCTTTAAATAAACTTATAGTGATTTTGTGATAAATCTATGTTTTTGTGATTTATTTATTTAATTTTTCTGCCCGTTTCCTAGCCCATGAGAGCCAAATCAATCCTGATAAAATTAAGATTAGTGAGAATACCTGTCCCATTGATATGTTTAAAAATGAGAAATCTAGCAGGCTTTCAGGTGTTCTATAGGTGAAGACAAACCCTATTTCCCTATCTGGTTCCCTTAAGTATTCAATTAAGAATCTAAAGAAACCATAAAGGATGATGTATATTCCAAAAATAAATCCATCATACTTTTTTATTTTCCTGAAAACAAACCACAATAATAAGAATGCCACAGGTCCTTCAAAAAACCCCTCTATGAGTTGTGATGGAATCCTTGGTAGATTAACAAACAAATCATGAGGTGACAGCTCAAGTCCAACTGATTCTGCAAATTCTTTGACCCCCTTGTAACTTGTGCTGAAGGGTTCTGCGTTTGGGAATATTACTCCTCCTCTCGTTGGCCTTCCATAAAGCTCTGCATTGGCAAAATTAGCAAGCCGTCCTAGTATGTATCCCGAGGAGAAAGCTATTGCCCCGTAGTCCGTTATCTTTATAAAGTATTTTCTCACATTTGTGTTCTTAAGCTTGGTATTAATCGTTATCAACAGTGCAATGATCACTCCAAAAAATCCTCCGTGTATCGCCATACCTCTAAAGCCTGTGAAGTTCCAGTGCTTGTCAAATGGCAAAAAAATTAACCAAGGGTGTGTGTAGTAGATTCCACTTTTATCATAAATTAAGGTAGAAGCCAGCCTACCGCCGATTATTGCTCCCATGACGAGCGAGAACATCACTGTTTCATAATCACTTCTCTTAATATCAATTCCGTCAGATTTTATTTGGTACCAAATGAATTTATAGCAAATCATAATTATTACTATGTAGGAAAGACTATACCATGTGATTGGAATGCCTTTAATTACTTCGGGATGCAACCAACTGGGATAATTTATGTAATTGGGCATTTTTTCTCCTTAATCTTCTCTTAATTGCCTAAATAACTTCTTCTTAAGCATCATGTTTTGTTTCCTCAATGTCGCAATCTCTCTTTGCTGGGATTTTATTATATCAATAATTTCATTATTGTCTACTGTTTTATCTAATAGCAATGATTCAAGATATTCAGATTTTTCCAAGTATTCATCTTGTGCTTCCTTTAATACAAAGTCATGACTTTCATACATGTCTTCCTCACTTAAGAGTTCCGCATCGTTTACTAGGGTCTCAAGCTCAATCAATTTGCTTGCTATTTTTTTAATACTCTTAGAAGTTAAACTGGTGGGTTTGTAGATCGTTATGGGTATTTTATGGTTTAGTGCTTTATCAATAATCTCATCCTTATAAATCGAGCCTATGCTTTGTAAATTTATGTTCAGATAATTTTTTGCGGATTTTAATATTTTTTCTGTTTTTTTGATGTCATCAGGTGTATTTAGCATATTAAAAACGATAAAAGGACTAAATCTTGAAAAGATTGACATAAGCTTCTCATAATTTTCAGGATCACAATTTTCTATTTTAAGTAGCAAGTTTGGAATATATATCTTTTGTAAGTCATTAGAATCCTTTTTTACTTCAGAGATTATTTTGTACCCTTCTGTTTCCTTTGTGAATACTTTTGATATAAGCCTAAAGATTGTATTTTTTAAGAATAAATAGGCATTCATTGTTGCTGTTACTGTTGGTATTGTCACTATGACACCACGATTTGACATTAAAAAGAAGTCTATTGTATTAAATGTTGTACCAGCCCCAAGATCAATGATTAAATAGTCATAAGCGAGAGATTTCAAGTTGTTAATTATTCTTCTCTTCTGAAAGGTAGCTATATTTGCAAGCTCCGGAATGTCAGAATCCCCTGCAATAAAACTTAGATTTTTAACTCCGGATTCGGTTATTATATCCTTGAAGGGAATCCTTGTCTTGAGGAAAGTGCCAATACCTCTCCTGGGGATGATATTTAACATAGAGTGCAGATTGGAACCCCCAAGGTCAAGATCAACAAGCAGTACCTTTTTTGACTCATTAGCAAGACAAATCGCTACGTTAGTCGAAAAAAGAGATTTCCCCACACCCCCCTTTCCACTTGCTACAGGAATAACAAACAAGCTCTCACCCCGCCATCCTATCCCTTATTTTTATTAAAACTAGAATCACTGAGTTAAATGTAGCGTAAATTATTATTATTCCTAATAGGTGGAAAAGTGATATTTGATATACGTATAAACGAAAGCTGTAGCCTAATACAAACAACACAGCTCCCATTACTATTTGAAAAATTTTTGTTGTGATAATCAAGTGGTGAATGATTCTGAATTTTTCGTATAACAGATAGTTTATTGTCAGCAAAGCCAGGCATAATTCTGGAGAGAATATGATGAAGGACAGCATGAATTTAATAGAGGAGTTGTTTACAAATACTATTTTGTTAATAACCCCATAAAGCTCTGCTAGTACTAGTAAGCTTTCAAAAGCTTGCAGAGCAACAACGAAGCCTGTAATTTTTATTTTCAATGTATTTGTCTTTAACATAATCTTAAAGTATTATATCATGAAGGTAAAATCAAGTTTTATTTGTGTAGGAATTAATTGGATGAAAAATAAATTTTTGGTGTTTGTATACTTTTTGTTAGCTCTCAGTATCAGCTCTTTAGTCATTGTAGAATCTATCTTCGCACAAGCAGATTCTTCTAGAGGGAAATTATCTGCGTCAAATTATGGTCATATGATGACAGAAGCTTTTGATTTTATTAAAAGAAATTATGTTGAACCTGTTGATGATGAGGCTGTTTTTGAAGGGGCTTTAAAGGGTATGTTTCAGGCTTTGGGTGATCCTTATTCTCAATACTTAACTAGGAAGGATTTAGAAGAAATATCAAAGACTACAGAGGGCAATTATGTTGGTATTGGGGTTACTATTACCAAAAAGGATGCTTCCAAGGGCGGGGATAATCTTGATCCTGGTCTTTCTTATGTCAAGATTCTTACTCCTTTTGAGGAGGGACCTGCGTATAGGGCTGGAATAAGGTCGGGTGATTACATCACTGCGGTTGATGATAAGAGTGCTTCTTTAATGACGGTGGAACAAGTTGTTGAGCTTTTAAGGGGGCAAGAGGGCACAAAGGTTAAGGTTTCTATCCTGAGAGGTAAAGATTTAAAACTAGAATTTGAACTTGTAAGGGAAAAGTTGGATATACAGACTGTCAAGAGTGATATTATTGGTAAGGATGTTGGGTATATTAGGATAGTAAGTTTTAATCCAAATACTGGCAATTACTTCAGGAAAGCTTTAGAAAAACTTAAATCTCACGACATAAAGTCTTTGATACTAGACTTAAGGCTTAATACGGGGGGCTTTCTTAAGGACGCTATAAAGATAGCCGATGATATTTTGGTTGAGGGAACCATTGTATCAACAAAAGCAAGAGATGCTAAAACTCCCTTCGAATATAAGGCTAGCCCTGAATATTTAGTGCCTTTGGACATGAAGATTGTTGCTTTGATAGATAAGCATTCAGCATCGGCGTCCGAAGTTTTAGTAGGGGCCTTAAAAGATCATCAAAGAGCTTATGTTGTGGGTGAGAAGTCTTATGGTAAAGGAGTAATACAGAATGTGATTCCTTTCCATACTGGAGGATTTAAGATTACTAACTCGAAGTATTATACTCCGTCTGGACAAAGTATTCATAATATTGGCATTAAACCTGATTTGGAGATCGTTTCGAAGGATTTTTCTGGGGAAGAAGTTGCGTTGTATAAGGAGATTTTTGATAAGGATTTAATAGGTCACTTTTTGAAGGATAGGAAGGCTATTACCGAAGCTGAAATAGATGATTTTATTGATAATCTTGTTAAACAACACGAGAATTATAATGTGGACAAGGATTTCTTGGGTCAATATGTGCTTAACAAGTTTTATCAAGATACAAATCGGGAAGCTCTAGTTTATAATCTGCATTATGATAAGGTTCTAAGAGCCTCTTATGAATATCTTATTAAGGAAACTAACAATTAATCTGTGAAGCAAATAGTCTTAGGGAATGACTGTTTATTTGGAAATGATATCGTTATTAACGATATTAAGATTTATCATCATCTTGTTGATGTGAGACGGGTTAGGGTAGGGGATACATTGAATGTTTTGCTGAAGGGAGAAGGTGTAAGATTTGCTAGGATTTTAAGCATAGATGATAAGCTTATCAGGCTTTCTACTATTGGTGCAGAGAAGATAAAGAAGAGAGATTTCCAAATAAGCATGTTTATATCTAATCTTAAGAGTAGAAAATTGGATTTTTGTTTAAGGCAGATTGTTGAGATTGGAGTAGATCAGATAAACATTGTTAATGCCGATAATTCTGTTTCTAGAATAGATGTTAATAATTTGAAGTTTAAAAGTTCAAGGTTTTCAAGAATAGTTGACGAGGCTTTAAAACAGAGTGGTAATGCAAATGCTCCTAGTATTAACTTTTATAAAAATTTTTTTAGTGTTCCTTATTCATCTGCTGTTGATTATTACGTTGCTCACCAAGAAGGTATTGTATTAAGTTGTGGGGATGGTTTAGGTATTTCGAATAAAATTGGGATTTTGGTGGGGCCAGAGGGTTGTTTTTCAATGTCGGAAATTAACCTGTTTAAGAATTTGGATTTTAAATTTGTAAGGTTTAATACTCCAACTTTAAGAGCAGATACGGCTGTTGTTTATTCACTTATTTGTTTTAAATTGTTATTAGAGGGAAATGGTGGCTAATCTAAAAGATATATATTCAAAACCGGACAGGGTTTATTTTTGTGGAGTTCCAATAGATGTATTCAGGAATTGGGATAAGTTATCGAGTCGATTTGAGTACCTTTTATCTCATCCATACCATTCAATGGTGATTTTTGTTGATTTTAAGGCCTTGTTGAAATTTTTGATCTTTAAAGAATTTAGAAATCTTGTTAAGGCTTCTTCACTTGTTTTTTCAAATTCCAGGTTACTGAGAATTCTTTGCAGGGTTTTTAAAAAGGTTGATATTGGTTGTTATGATTCAAATTCAATTTTGCTTGTCCTGATGAATATACTAGAAAATACATATAAAACATGCTATATTATCGACGAGGACAAAGTAGTTTCTAAGAGGAATTTTTTAAGGCTGAAAGAGTCGCATAAAGAGATTAGTTTTATAGGTTACTATGATTTGAGGGCTGTCAAGAGGAATAAGGAGATGTTTTTTGCAAATATCAATAAGCTTACTCCTAGTGTGATAATAAGCTTTTGCGGTGGTGACTATCTTGAGGGTTTGTTTCATGCCAATAAATTTGGTATTAGGACCAATTTAAGTGTATTCTTATAGTCATAGTTTCTTTTGATTTAAACATTAGTAAAATTTTATTATACGAGGGAAAAAGTGTCGTTTGTATTAGATCAGGCTATCGTTTATCCGATGCAGGGGGTGGGTAAGATAAAGAATATTCAAAATAAGGAGTTTAATGGTGAGCTCATTGATTACTACGAGATATACTTCCCATTCAATGAGATGACTTTCATGGTTCCGGTCGATAGGGCTAGTGATCTTGGGATTAGAGCTTTAGTTAGTAGGGAAAAGATAGAGGAAGTCTTTGATGTTATAAAGGATTTTGAAGGACAGATAGATCAGAAGAAGATAAAAGATGGTAGTCATGATTTTTATAAGCAAAGTGACATATTAAACACTGCTAGATTGTACAAATTTTTGTACACAAAGTCTGTTCAGAAAGAGTTGCCTTTCTATGAGAAGAGAATTTTAAATGATTTTGAGCTGATTTTGGAGCATGAAATTAGTTTGGCCTTACAAATTAGTTTTGAAGAAGCTAAACAGAAAATTAAAGATGTTTTGTCTATTGAAAAGTCTTAAAACATTTGTTTTCGACTAGGGATTATGTTATGTTCGATGTTTTAAGATTCGTTTTTTTGTTGTCTTGTAGATTTGTTTTTGTGTTTTTTGTCTTGTCATTTGTCTTTCTTTGTACGTTTTATTTGAGGTATAAATTTCTATATGTAAATTTTTCTATTTTTGATTACGAACTTTATCATGATGCTTACCTTTATGCCTTTCCTTTGGCTTTAGTTTGTACCTTTATAAGAATTTCTTATCCCTTCAGTGTAGATGTTTTAAGGATATCTAGGAATTTGCGTTTCTTCACTTTTGTTTTCATATTGGCGTTGTCTTATTTTGGATTTCAGGCGTCTTATAACTTTCATACTGTATTCGTAGGTCTTAGTCAAAAGAGTGACAGGGTTATTAGGGATGGGATAGTGCATTTCTTCGATGATAAATTAGTTTTATACAGTAATGATGTCAAATCGTTTGGCTTTAAGGGGTTTTTAAAGGTAGAGCATAAAGATGATAGTGGGGGGGGTAGTGGATTTTCATATAGTCCAGACTTTCCTAGAGCCAATATTATTTATTCTGAAAAAGGTAAATTTTGGGTACAGAGAACATATAGTGATCTGATTAGCTATGTTTTTAATGATTTGGAGACCTTAAATAATTTTTTTCTATCTTTGGGGCATGTTGCTTTGGTATTGAACATCTTTGGGTTTGGTTTGCTTTTATTTTCATTTTCTTATATTTTCAGCCTTATATTTTCAAGTGGTTTTTCTCTTTTTCTTTATCCTGTCTTTGTCATGTTATTTTTTAAAGTTTATAATCTTTATGCGGTTGAGTTTCCCAATGATTTTGACTCAATTTTGGGAAGGAGTTTAGTATCTGATTATGTTCCTTTTGTTTTTTGTATCCTGACCTTCTTTTCTGTTTATCTATTCGGGTTTATTTCCGATTGTATTAAGGTTAGTGAGGGTGATAGTAATTTGTAGAGTTTATGAAAAGAGAGTTGTATGCTTTTGTAAGCAATTTTGTTATTTATTTATTCTTGTTTATTTGTTTAATTTTTTGTTACACCTATTTTTGGGGATCAGATTATTTAGAGAAGTATAAATTAGCAGCCACATTCTTCGACACTGTTTTGAGTGTTCATCGTTATTTTAATGGGTTTTTTATTTTTTTTGTTTGTGCTTACTTTATTTTTTTAAGTAGTTATGAAATAAGGCGTTATTTGAAAGAGTATAGAGGGTATTTGCTTAAAAGATTTTACCCATTTGTACTTTTGTTTTTCATAATAGGAATTGTTGCTTCTCTTATTTTTAATTTTATTCTGCCTTATGCCCTTATTCAAATGAGTGAATATAGATATAGTTATGAGAGATATAATCTTTTGGAAAACCAGGCAAATGAGATCGCAAACAAAGTGAAGAGTATAGACATGAATTTGTCGTCAAGCAGGTTTGTGGGTGCGAATGATTTAATAGAGGCTATGAAGAGGAAAAAAAAATATCTTGAGGATTTAATTAGGATTTATAACAAAATGAGGCTTATTGATTTTGATAATGATGAACTTTCTACTAATTATTACTTAGTGAAATCAGAGTATGATAGAATGCCTACTTACGATATTGATCTGGAAAAAGTTAAAAACACTATTAAGACATATTTGATTAAGAGACTTGCTAAAAAAGATTTTCAGGATATTGTTAGTGAGCTTATTAGTAGGGGTGATTATCCTACGGCTAATTATTTTGCTTATATAGGATTTGCCTCTACTGGGGATGATGATCTTTCCGCTCTTCTAGATTTAACTTTTAAGGCTATTAATGAGAGTAAGAACATTGAGAGTGAAAAAGGACATTTGGTTTTAGAAGAGAAACAGAGAAATTTTTTGTATTTTAACACAGAAAAATTTAAAGCTGCCTATTATGGATTCTTGCGGCTACATAGATTATTCCCAAACGATAATGAAATTTTAGGATATAAGAATAAATCTTTAGAAAAACTTAGAAATGAGTACCTTTTCTTCGATGAGATTGAAAAATATTATGAACATCATGGGATAAATGATGTGTTGCTGTTTCAGTCTAACTTTGGGAGTCAAACTTATGATTATATTTATATGCAAAAGATTGTGAATGAAATCTCTTATGTAAAAATGGTTAAGAATTTTGAACTGATTAGGTTTAACAGATCGGGTAATGTTGTATTGCACATTAAAGTTCCATTTGCCACTCTTCGAGGTAATGAGATTTATCAAAACGTATTGGACAAAGATAATGAGCACAGCAGTGTTACTGCTACTAAAATTATTGTATCATCTGGGGACTTTGATTTAAGCGGTCTTGGTATTATTAGCATTACTAAAGATGTTAATAATTTACATTTATTTTCGAATTCTAGTAGTAACATGTTTTTGACTGTCCAGGGGCTTTTAAGTGCTTTTAGTCAAGTTGAGGCGCTAAACTTAAGATTAGTAAGTGTTTTTTCTTTCAGTCTTTTATTGTTAGCAAACCCTGTTTTACTGGTTTTATGGGGGATATTATTTATTGCTGTGTCTTCTAGGGTAAGTTTTAAGTTAGGCTCTAAACTTGTAACATCTCTAGTATGCTTAATGATAGCTATGTTTTCAGTTATTATTTCAATTTTTGCGAATTATTTATTGTTTGTTCTAATGGCTGTCTTTATTCAAATATTTGCTAACATTTACGTGCCCTTTATTCTTGTTATTTTTCTTTTACTAATTGTTATATCCTATTTAATACGATTTAACTATAGGGAATCTTAATTTCAATTTAGGTTTTAATTATTGATGATAAGAACAATTCATTAACTATTTTGTTTTCCTTTTCTGTCTGTTTTTTGTTGGGTATATATGAAGTTTGATCTATGTAATTTTCATCGAAGATAAAAGGAGGAATTTCTTTTTTGAAATTTAATTGTAAATTTAAGCTTTTATAGGGTGTAAAACCATCTACAAAGCCGAAATGTTCATTGAATTTATTCCTGTTTTTAAGCTCAATTAGTTTTTTTTGTCTTTCTTTATCTAGTATCCAGATGATAAATCTTTCTATGGATTGTGATAGTTCCCTAACTCCCATAAAGCTTACGTTGGATATTGTTGATTTTTTGTTTTGGTTTGTTAAGTACGAAAAATTAATTTTGTTTCTGATATCTTTATTTAACCCTTTGTAATATTCTAAATCAGTTAGGCTTGCTATTAAAAGTGTATTCTTTTCAAGTAGTATATTTTCTAATTTCAGATATTGGTATTTCTCTGCAAATTCTTTCTGTAGTTTAAGTTCATTTACATCCAGAAATGATTTAAAGTAGTCCGTTATGTTTAGCACCTTTTTTTCATCATATTCCAGATTATTACTTAGGAAATGAAAGTTTACTTCGTTTATTTTAGATATCATATAGAAAAGATTTTCAGAAATGTAAGGAGAAACGAAGAATTTTTTTTCCCTTTGAAAGAGTTTGTACATTGTTTTAATATCCTGCATATCAATGTACTGTTTTATGTTGTATTCGTTTTTATGTATTAGGATTGGAATGTTAAAACCCAATGGAATAATTCTGTGGGTGAACTCTTCAGATATCTTATTTAATACTGGATAATCTGGATAATAATATTTTTGAATGTTTTTAAAATTTTTAATTATATCGACATTGTCTATGGTTTTTGATATTACTACTTGAGCATTTTCTTTGTTAATTATTTGCTTATTAATGTGTTCCTTGTATTTAACTATAAAATTCGCTTTGTTTTCTATATTGAATTGGGATACATAAAACGGAACAATTTTGCTATCGGTTAGCAGGACCACATTATCGTATTTCGAACAGCCAAGTATTAAAGTAAAAGCTGTGATTAAAAACGGGGTCTTCACGTACATAAAAATTATTTACTATATCTCCTTTTATTTTACAATAAATTATGTATAATTTTGGTAGCACTAGTGATTAAAAAGATATTTGGTTCTGTGTCCGGTTTTAGCGGGGAGATTGGTAAGTTTGGGTTTATTTGATTTTTTATTTTCTATTTTTAATAAAGAGCTCACTCCTGAACAGTTGAGGCATAGAAGGATTAGAGAGCTGAAGAATAATCTGGATAAGGTAGGCAACTTTTTTAATGCTTCAAAAATACAAGCTTTGCCTCAGTTTGCTAAATTTGTCTATAATCTTTACAGAACTTTTGCTCCTTTAAGGCTTTTTGTACAAAGGTATAGAAATTCAAACAAAATAATTCATTTCGTTGTTGAGCATTATCTGGTTGAAAACCAGAGGAAGGCTTTGGATTATATTTGCTCTTTTTCAGCAAGTGATATTACTAATTTTACGGCTGATGTACCCAAAAATTTGAATAATAATTTAGAATACCTATTTAAGAACGTAACTCAGGAGCAAATTAGGTTAATAGATGAGACTTGTGGGGCTTTGTATGTCTTTTTTGATTTAGTTTTATACCCGTACCATTCACTTATTAAAAATTTTGATAGTTTGTTTCCGGAGGATGATTTTGTCTATAGGCCTAGATTTAGTGCGGTTGGCTGTGGTTCGATTCTTGATGAGATTAAGGATTTCTTGGAGAGTATATACTCCATTGTAGATTCCTCCGTTTGGAAAAATCTATATGATATTCTTTCAGGGGTATATGGAGATAAGGAAAGTTTTCCTCTCAAACCGAGCGTTTGGCTTAAGACAATGTCTTCAATTATTGAAATAAATAAAAGTAAGGAAATTTTGTATCTTGTAAGGTATGTTAGTGGGGATCCCGATTATTTTCCTATATCTAATGGAAAGAAGCCAAGGCCTATGGCTAAAGCATTTTTCAATGATCTTTCAAAGCACGTTTCAAATGAAATAGAAAAGATTAAGGTTTTACAAAAAAATAGTAAATCTAGGATTTTGGCTGAAAAGTTGTTTCCTGCGGGTACGATTTTGCATTTGGATAATTACAATGAAAAGATGAACGCTAAGATTGCATCTAAAATTGTTAGCACTCCCGGATATGTTTATTATGAATTGTTGGGCTATTTGAAAACTTATGTGATCAATTTTGTTAAAAAAGAACTTAATGATATCGTCAATATTCTCATCATTAAGGGGCAGTGGAAAGATATTGAAATTTCAAGGAATATGTCTAATGACATGCACTCTTTAGTTAATACTTACTCAAGTCTTGTTGATTTTGATAACAACCTTGGTGAGCATGGAAACTATGGTAACAGAATTAAGGCTCTCTTGCACAGAGCTTCTGTTGGAGATAAGTCGTCGGAGAAGTTGTTAATAAGTATAGTTGCAGATATTAATAAAAAGGCTTTTGTATTATTAAGTGAGTATTATTCAATAATTTATTCTATGGAGCAGAGGTTGAGGGATTGTTTAGAAGATTATGTTAAGCCTTCTTCGGAAAGGGAATTGATTTATAACTGGAAGGAGCTTGATGTTGATCTTGTAAAAACATATGGAAATAATTTAAACTTTGGTAGTATAATTAAGGGCGTGACGGATAGTTTGGGTTTATTTTTAAAATTGATGAATTTATATCTAGAAAAGAAACAGGTGGTTTAGGAGTTTTGGATGGGTAGAGAGTGTGAGATAACAGGAAAGGGTACATTGTTTGGGAATAACGTGCCGAGGAAGGGTCTTGCTAAAAGAAAGGGAGGAGCGGGCCAGCATATTGGTGTTAAAACTAGGAGAACTTTTAAGGTGAATTTAGTTAACAAGAAATTTTTTATCCCTGAGCTGGGGAGAAGGGTTGGTATTAGGGTTTCTGCTGATGCTTTAAGGAGTATTTCAAAGGTTGGCCTTGATGTTTTTTTGAAGAAAAATTGCAAAAGGTTGAAAGATTTTGTTTAGAACTTCTATTTTATTAGTATATTTCCTATTATTAAATGTTCGTTGTTGTTGCTTACGGCTTCGCTTTGTGTGAATTCAAATTTTTGGAAGAGTTTGTGAGCTATTACTATTGCAATTATGTTTTCAGGCAGTATCTTGTGTGCGTTATAGTGTTCTAGAATAAGGGAGGAATTTATATTGTCGTCAAGTAAGAGCTCTTTTAAGGTTGATTCCAGCTTGATGGCCTTGTTTTGGTTTGTAGAGCGTGAAGTAAAGTGAGAAAGGAAAAGGAAAGAGTTTTCCTTCTTTTTTGTAAATGCATTTAAAAATTCGCAGAATGCTTTAAGGGTTTTGTAGTTAAGCATACCCAATATGATGGGTATGATCTTTATCTCTTTTGTCATGTCTTTGATGAAATTTAGCACTATCTCAATTTTGTGGTCGTTTTCTATTATTTTGTCTTCCGTGTTTGTAAATTCAAGATTTTGCAGCGATTTTATTATGTTCAAATTCACGTCGATTTTTGATTTGAATATATTCCAAGCCTTGTGAGTTGAAATGTTAACCTGCGAGTTTTCCTTTGTTTGTGAGAATATAAAAACATTTCTTGTATCCTTGGTTATTACTTTCAGAAACAAGTGAGAATTTTTTAGGAAAAACTCATAACCCCCATAACTGACCAGAAGTGCTTTATGAGTTTTTCTTTCATGCAAGTTTAGTAAATCCGGGTCGAGCCTGATGTCTGAGTAAAAAATGTTATTAACTAAACTGTTTCTTATTTTGTTTATATGTTTCGTCCCTTAATTGCGTCTTCTACTGTATTTATCTCCATAAATTCCGTACCCTTGCTTGCATCTCTGTTTGGGTTTCCCGATATAATGACCACAGTGTCTGAATCTTCAACTATTCCTTGTGTCTTTAGTAGTTCAAGAGAAGTCACTACAAACTCAGTTGTTCTTTTGAAGCTATTATCAACAAGATTGGAATAAACGCCGTAAGAAAGGGATAGTTCTCTTGCAATCCTTTCATTGCTTGTTGTAATAAACAAAGGAACACTTGCCCTATATGTGGCCATTACTCTTGCAGTCCTTCCCTTCAACGAGTCAACAATAATAGCTTTTACGGGCATTATCTTTGTTGAGTCAATTGCACATTTGATAATATAATTCCTGATTATTCTTTTGCTACAGAAAATTTCGTCCCTAAATAATGTTTTTTCCCTATGTTTTTCAACCTCTCTAGCGACCCTAGTCATCATCTTAACAGCTTCAACTGGATATTTACCGTAAGCTGTTTCACCAGACAGCATAATAGCATCTGTACCATTTAGGATAGCATTAGCAACATCAGAAACCTCCGCTCTTGTGGGTCTTGGATTTTCAATCATTGAGTGAAGCATTTGTGTTGCAGTAATCACTGGAACTCCATACTTGATGCAAGCTTGAGTTATTTTAATTTGTGCCAAGGGAACATCTTCAGCAGGTATTTCAACTCCCATGTCTCCTCTTGCTACCATGATTCCATAGGAAGCCTTTACAATCTCTTCAATATTGTCAATTCCTTCTTGATTTTCAACCTTGGAAATGATTTTTACATCAGGATTCCCAGCTGTATTTAATATATCTTTAACGTCTTGAATATCCTTTTCATGTCTTACAAATGAATGAGCAATAAAATCAATATTTTGTTTTGCCGCAAGCTCAATAAAACCTTTATCCTTTTCAGTTACAGATTTTAACTTAAGCGGAACTCCTGGCGTATTTATTGATTTTTTATTTTTAATTTGTCCGTCGTTTTTAATCTCACAAATCAATCTGTCTGCTAGTTTTTCAATGACAATCATTTCAAGCTCGCCGTCGTCGATAAGAATCCTAGAGCCATTTGGAACCTCATTAACAAAGTTGTCGTAATTAGTTTGAAATGAGTTAGGGTTGTTAACAGGCGATGCTGAGACTATTATCCTGTCTCCCATTTTAACGGAAATAGGGGTGTCAATATTTGCCGTTCTAACTTCTGGTCCTTTTGTGTCAATCATTAGTGCTATTTTATTTGAAACTTGTCTAACATTGTTAATTACTTTCAGAGCATCTTCATGAGATTGATGAGCAGTATTAAGCCTTATTACGTTAACTCCTGCTTCATATAAATCTTTTATGTGTTCCGGGTCGCATCTAAGGTCAGATATTGTTGCTACTATTTTTGTTAATTTTTTTATCATTTGGTTGTCCCTCCACTATTTAAATTCTATGCTTTTTAGGCTCCAATAACAAGATTTTTAATCACTTGCTGTTTTATTTTGAATTTGAGTTGAAATAAAGTACAGTTTAATTTTTATTTTTAAATTTATTGAGTATTCCAAGATCTAGCTTAATACTTAAATTTTTTTCTTTATTGGGTATTACAAGTCCCTTTTTTCCTCCCTTGACCCTTCTTAAATTCTTAACATTGGTGTAATAAAGATCAGCTTGCCCCGATTTTCTTGCAGCTTTTGTGTAAAAAACGCATAAATTACCAGCATCGAGCAAAACTTCAAGAGGAGGAGTTTTGTCTTTTTTATTTCTAATGAAAACATAGGCACCAGGATAACCTCTTGTGTGCAACCAATAGTCGTTACCCTTTGCCCAATCCCTTAAGAGATCGTCATTTTCTTTTGCATTTCTTCCTACAACGATTTCAAATCCGAAAGAGATGAAATGAACACCAATAGGAGGCCTTTTTGATGGGGTTTGCTTCTTAATCCCTCCTTCTGAGCAAATCAAGCCTTTTTCATCTAAGCAGGTTTTCCTTGATATTAATTCATCATATTGTTCTCTTGCACTTTTTAATTGTTCTCCCACGAGATTTAAAGAATTTTTACTTCTTTTGTATTCTTTAAAGTATTTAAGAGCATTATCTTTAGGTAGTAATCTTTTGTCTAATTCTATTGTAATTTCTTTTCCATTGTTGTTTTTGACAATAATTTTATCCATTCCTTTCTTGATTTTGTTAATGTTCGCTAGGATCGCCTCACCTTTTTCTTTTCTAGATTCAATTACTTTAATAGAGTTTATTTGTGTTTCCAAAGATTGTATTCTTTTTTCTAAATTTATTTTTTCTTTCTCATATTTTTTTCTGAGTAGTGCTGCATTGAATTTTTCAGTCTCTTTTGTTTCTAATTCATCATAATAATTTTCGATAAATTCAGAGTAAGAAGATTGATTGTGATAGCCATCCTTTAGTTTGACCTCTCCTTTTTGAGTGGTGCCATTGTTTCCAATAATCTCTTTTATTTTTGCAAAAGTTTCTCCTGTAGTCTCTCTTGATTTTGGTCTTCTGTAAAATGTATCAAGAATTTTAAAGTTTGTGTCTGTTACGATTATGTTAGGAGAGGCTGGCCATAATTTTATGAAGATAAATGTCATTATTTCGCCTTTTACCACCTTAATAGAGATTATTCTTTCATTGTTTATTTGACAAGCTTCAAATAATTTGCCATTTTGAATTTTTGATTTTAAAAATTCAAAAAATCTTAAAGGAGGTTTAATATTGTCAAATTTTTTACTTGTTCTGTGTATTCTGGTGGTTTTTGGATTCAATGAGATTAATATATTGAAGTTTTTTTCATTTATCTCCTTATTATAAAACTCTAAAACTAGAGTTTTATAATTGGGTTGTTTTATTTTCCTTAAAAATGAATTTTTTAGAGGAAGTTCCTTAAGTAGTACATCAATTTCATTGTAATTTAATGACATTCTGTTCCTTTAATCTTTTACTAAATTTTGTTTATTATTAGCATACAAAATGTTATATTTGTGAATAATAACTTATTGTTTTAATAAATTATAGTTAGGGTGTTATGCATGGATTGTGTAATATACTTTTCTATTAAATTAGTCTTAATATGAATAAGGGTTTTGTGATGAAAAAAATAGTGCTGTTGCTGGTTGTGTGCCCTTGTGTTGTTTTCGCACAGGTGTCTGCCAACCAATATTTTGAGAATATTTATTCAAAGTATCAAAATGTAGAAGATATGCAGGGCAAGATTAGTCTTAATATAAAGGGCTTAAAGCAAACGGGTACTCTGCTATATAAGTTCCCAGACAAGTTTATTGTTAATCTAGATTCGAATAATCAAGTTTTTGTAAGTGACGGGGAGCTTTTGACAGTTTATGTACCCTCTCTTGGAACTTCTTTTAGGCAACAACTATCAATAGGGAAGTCGGGGGGGGGCGTTATGAGTGTTTTGGGGGCTGAATACAGTGTATCTTACACTAATTCTCCTAATTTAGAACCTCTTGATGAGTCTGGTGGAAGTGCGGAAAGTTTTATAAAATTAACCTTTTCAAGACGCCTTTATAAGGGTGCTGCTACGATTGATTCTTTTATGATTGCCTTTACAGAAAGCGGTGCAATTAGGAGGATTATTGCTTATCCCACGGGTGGTGGCCGGGAAATTGTTATTGATCTTTTGTCTGTGAAGTTTAATGTTGGAATTCCCGATAGTAAATTTAAGTATGATCCGCCAAAAACTTCAAACAAAGTAGATAATTTTTTATATGATGTTAAGAAAGCTTGAGGTGGTAAACTATGGAAGAAAATGATTTCGTTAAGTTTGGGGATTTTTTAAAAAAAGCTAGGGTTGATAGGGGGTTAGCGCTTGATGTCATATCTGATGAAATTAAAATTTCTGTTAAGTATCTTAAAGCTCTTGAAGAATCTAATATTGAATTATTTCCGAATGAAGTCTTGGCTGTAGGGTTTTTAAGGACGTATAGTGAGTACTTAGATATTGACGTTTGGTATATTTCATCTCTTTTTAAGGAGTATAAAAAAAGGGTTAATGACAGCTATATTGGCATTAAAGCTGAAAATAAAAATGTTGGTTCAAAGTTTTCTGGCGAGGGTAATTTTCCTAGTAAAGGTGTGGATGTTTCTAATATAGATTCTTCTGTGGTGATTAAAATATTAGTGGGATTATTTGGACTTGTGATTCTCATATTTTTTATTTTCAATTTTAGTGAGATTGGTGCTTATTTGAAAAAAATATTTAGGACGAACAGTATTGCAAGGAAGTCTCCGGTAATTCATGAGATTCCTTTTGATAAAGAAAATTTTTGGAATGCTTCGCTTGCAGATGGTGATTTTTTATCTTTGGTGTACGGAGATACTGTTTCAAAGTATAGGGTCTCTTTTAATAACGATGATTTAGTTATTACAGGTGAAGTTGATAATAGTCGCAATGTTTTCAAGCTGGGTAAATCTCTGGAAGTAGATTTTAATGATGATATAAAAGTGAAGATGATTTATGAAAATTATTCTCGTGACAGGATTAGGAAGGCATATGTAAGCTTAGAGGCCTTCGTTTTGAATGTTAAATATGTGTCTGAAACCAGTCTTTCTAGCCGATTTGAAATTCTAGACTGGGGTTTTGAGGTTAATGGACCGAAGAGCAGGATGGTTAGTGAGTATCCTACTCTGTATTCTTCTCGAAATATTGTTAATGTTGATTTGGTTATCCGTTTCTTAAATGATACATTTCTCAGGTACGCTGATGAGGGTAATCTTTCAGGGGAATCTTTACTTGTTGCTAAAGATGATTCGCTTAATTTAAGCTTTAAGAAATCATTGATATTGTTTTTGTCAAGAATTTCTGATACTAACATTTCTCTTCAGGGTAAAGATATTACTTCTGTTTTAAAAGGGTATGAAAAAGAATTAATGGCAGTTCAATTTTTTTGGTTAAAAACTCCTATGGGATTTGATCTTAAGGTTTCTGAAGTTTATTAATGGTAGATAGGGTAGAAGAGTTTCTTATTAGTTTAAATTCTTATCAGAGGGAAATCGTTCTAGATAATAATAGAAATCCTATTCTTGTTTTAGCAGGACCGGGTAGCGGAAAAACAAGGGTTATAACGGCTAAAATAGCTTATTTGATAAAAAAGATGGATTTGCGGCCAGATGAAATACTTGCTTTGACGTTTACGAATAAAGTTGCAAAGGAGATGAATGCAAGAATAAACCAACTTTTTGATTTTAATAAGTCTTTACATATTCAAACTTTCCACTCTTTTGGTGCTTGGCTTTTAAGAATTTACTTTAAAGAATTTGACGGAAATTATGATTCGAATTTTACAATTTGGGACACTAGTGATGTTGTTCGGTTTGTTAAACAAATTGGACTTGCTCCTACCATTGATCTTGCCAAGCAAGTCTCGTCTTTAATACTTAGGGCAAAAGAAAATGGGGTGTTGCATAATTGTTTTGGTGTTGAGGAAAAAATTTACAAAGATATTAATACTTATGAGCAGGAAAAAGCTAGGAATAATGCCTTTGATTTTTCTGATCTTGTTCTCAAGTCTGCTTTAATGCTAAGAGATTCTGAAGATATAAAGAAGCGAGTACAGAGAAGATTTAGGGCTATCCTTGTAGATGAGTATCAGGATACGAATTACGCACAGTTTTTATTTTTAAAAGAGCTTTATGATCAAGGTATGCACTTCATGGTAGTGGGGGATGAAGACCAGTCCATATACTCTTTTAGGGGGGCTAGAGTTGAGAATATTCTTGAGTTTGAAAAGACATTTAGGGGAGTATCTAGGTATTATTTGGTTCAGAATTATCGTTCTACCTTAAGTATTGTTAATGTTGCTAATGAGGTTATTTCAAAGAATAAGAATCGATATGAAAAAGTTATAACTACGGAAAACGATGTAGGCAGGAAAATGAAATTTTTCGTATTTCAAAATCCTACAGAAGAGGCTGAGTATTTTTCCGATTTTCTTGTTAAAGAAAGACTTGATACGGCAATACTTTATAGATTTAATTATCAGTCTTTTCAGTTTGAGAAATCTTTCTTAAAGAGAGATATTCCATATAAGGTGTTAGGATCAATTAGATTTTATGAGAGGGAAGAAGTTAAAGATGTAATTTCTCTGCTTAGGCTTTTTGTGAATAGAAAGGATAAGGTATCTTTCTTAAGAGTAATCAATAAGCCTGCTAGGGGAATTGGAAAGACTACTACGGATAAAATAATAGGGGTGCTAAATGACAGTGGTATTAATCTTGATTTAATTCTTGCAAGTAGAAGAGTTGCTGGAGCTCTTAGGGGGAAGGTGAGTGATACTCTTATTTCTTTTTTAAGCATTTATGATGCATTAGGTAAAGGAATTGAGAGTAATGTTTATGTGAACTTATCTGCTTTTATTAAGGATGTTGTAGTTAAGTTTGGGCTTTGGGATTATTATCAAAAATTTGATAAAGATGAGAAGTCTAGAAACATTGACGAGCTTATTGGGAGCGGAGTTGAATATTCGGGTAGTTTCGAGGGGCTTGTAACGTTTTTAGAAAACTCATCCCTTTCGCCTTTGATGCATGGGGATTCCAATTCTGGTGTACTTTTATCTTCGATTCATGGAGTTAAGGGGCTTGAATTTGATAGAGTGATAATATCTGGACTCGAGAAGGGGTTATTGCCTGCTGAGATTGAGGAATTGACGGAAGAAAGATTAGAGGAAGAGAGAAGGCTTTTCTATGTTGCTCTCACTAGGGCCAGATTTGAGCTTATTATTACGCTTAGTTTGCAGAGATTCTTTGGGGGCATGACAAGAAACACTGCTATTTCAGCCTTTTTTCAAGATATTAGTAAGGAAGGCTACGATATTATTTTTGTTCCAGAATATTTAAGGGATAATTTTAAGTATTTTTTTTCAAAGGGTGGGGACAGGAACTTTAATATTGGAGATTATATAACTTATAATGGAGAAAACGGAGTGATTGTGGATAGGTGGTACCAGGGTGGTGAGCAATTTATGAAGATTAATCTTAGGAGTGGAAAAAAGGCGATTTTGAATTCAGCCTATATTAAAGGACTTTCTAAAGTTTAGAGGTGGCATTTGAAAGACATTCATTTAGAGAACAGCTTGAAGTTGAGTCTTTTGATCTTGAGTGAAGATGAAGAGCAAAAGTTTGTTGAGAAGTTTGAAAAGGTAGTTGGTATGCTAAATAAAATTTCTGAGTTTGATGTGGAAGATGATTTTGAACAGAAGGTATGTGAGTTGTCGGATTTAAGGGAAGATGAGATTTTACCCTCCTTAAGGATTGAGTCTATTAAAAATTTTAGTAATTCATTTCTAGATGGATACTTCCCATCTCCTAGGGTACTTGAATAGGGGTATTGTTTTGAATTTAAGAGATATGAGCTTAGTAAAGATTAAAGAGTTAGTATTAAGTCGTAAGCTTAGTATCTGTGATGTTGTTCTTTCTTATAAGGAGCAATATGATGCAAATAAAGATATTAATGGGTATATTGAATTTTTCGATGATTCTTTGGAGTTGGCAAAAAAGTATGATGTTTCCTTAAGGAAAGGAGAGGTGCAAAGTTTACCTTTAATTGGAATGCCTATTGCTGTTAAGGATAATATTGCAATTAAAGATAAGGGATTGACTTGTGCTTCCGAGATTTTACAGGGTTATGTATCTCCTTATGAGGCTACGGTTATTAAAAGGTTAAGAGATAATGGTGCAATTTTGCTTGGTAGAACTAATATGGATGAGTTTGCTATGGGTTCTTCTTGTGAATTTTCTTACTATGGAGCTACTCTTAATCCTTTAAATAAGGAGTATGTTGTTGGGGGTAGTTCTGGTGGTTCTGGTGCGGTTGTTGCGGATAAGCAGGCGCCTTTTGCACTTGGTAGCGATACTGGAGGGTCTGTTAGACTGCCTGCTTCTTTTGTGGGTACCATTGGCTTTAAACCTTCTTATGGAGGTTTGTCTCGGTATGGGCTTGTGTCCTACGCATCGTCTCTTGATCAGATAGGTTTTTTTTCTCATTTCATTGATGACATAGCTTTAATATTAAGACATACCTGTGGGGTTGATAAAATGGATTCTACTAGTGTAAATATTTTTACAAATCCATATCCATTGTTAAATAGGGCTTTGAAGGGAATCAAGGTAGCTACAATTAAGGAATTTAGTGAAGATTTAATGGACAGGGATGTTGCTTGTGAGTTTTCTAGATTCAAGTCTGAACTTTTAAGTAAAGGAGTTGAAATACACGAGGTTTCAATAGAAGAGATTGCTTATGTACTTTCTCTTTATTATTCAATATCGCCAGTTGAGGCAGCTTCTAATCTTGCTCGTTATACTGGACTTCGTTATGGAAAAATAATAAAGGATAATTTAACTTTGGGTGATTTTTATTTCAAACACAGAAGTTCCTTCTTTAATGAAGAGGTAAAAAGACGTATTGTTCTTGGTAATTATTTATTGTCAGAGGGTTACGATTTGAAGTATTATACAAAGGCTTGTCGAGTTATTGAAAATGTGTTAATTCCCAAGTTTAATGAGATTTTTAGTAAGCTTGACTACATTGTTACGCCTACCAGCTTTGTGAAGCCCTTTAAGATTGGTGAGGCCTGTGATGATCCTATAAAAATGTATTATTCTGACATGTGTACCGTGATTGCTAATCTTATTGGTTCTCCTGCAATTTCCCTTCCCTTTGCGAAAGATGAAAAAGGGTTACCCATTGGTATGCAGATAATTGGGCAATCTAGAAGAGATTTTGAGCTTTTGAATTTTTCAAAAAATGTAATGGAGGGATTGGGGTTGGATGACATATAGATTGCTTATTGGGTTAGAAGTTCATGTGCAGTTGGGGCTTAAAACTAAAGCTTTTTGCGGGTGTAAGAATGATTTTGGTGGAATTCCGAATTCACGGACTTGTCCGACATGTCTTGGACTGCCTGGGGCGTTACCTACTGTGAATAAAGAGATGGTTAATAATGCAATTTTGGCCGGGCATGCTACAAATTCTAGAATCAAGAATGTTGTTAAGTTTGATAGGAAGCATTATTCTTACCCTGATTTACCCAAGGGATATCAAATATCTCAAAATGACGAGCCGATTTGTGAGGATGGATTTATTTTTATTGAAGGATCTTCGGGTTTGAGAAAAATTAATATTGATAGAATACACATGGAAGAAGATTCTGGGAAGAGCTTACATTTGCTTGAAAATGATAATAGAAGTTATATTGATTTTAATCGTTCAGGTGCTCCTTTGTTAGAAATTGTCTCAGCTCCAGACATTAACAGCGGAGATGAGGCTGTATCTTATTTAAATTCTTTAAGGGAGATTTTTAGATATCTTGGTTTATCCGATTGTAGTATGGAGAATGGTTCTTTTCGTTGTGATGTTAATATTAATTTGCTTATTAATGAAGGTGGAATTGAATATAGGACTCCAATTGCTGAGATAAAAAATTTAAATTCTTTTAAGTCGGTAAAATCGGCAATTGATTATGAAGAGAAAAGGCAGAAAGAGGAATGGAATTTAAATAGGAGGACTTTTAAGGACGAAGGTAAGCACACAAGAGGGTTTGATGATAAGAGAGGTGTTACAGTACTTCAGAGAAGCAAAGAAACAATGGCGGATTATAGATATATTAGAGAGCCGGATTTGCCTTTAATTAGGCTAGGTGATGATTATATTGAAAGCATAAAGATTAGTAGAATGGTTGAGTTACCCTTTGATGCAAGAATTAGATTGAGGAAGGAGTATGGCCTTAGTGATTTTGATGTTATCACCTTAGCTTCTGATAAAAATTTACTTAAATATTTTGAAGATGCGGCTTTGTGTTCAAGTGATCCTAAGAGGGTGGCCAATTGGATATTGTCTGAAGTATTAGGTGTGCTTAATGAGAGAGAAGTAGATATACTTGAATTCGGTATACCTCCGTCATATATTGGGGAACTTGTTGAACTTATCGTTAGTAAGAGGGTAAGCGGAAGGATTGCTAAGGAGATTTTTGTGGAAATGCTTCATACTAACGCTTCTCCTTCTTTAATTGTTAGTGAAAAAAATTTAGAACAGATAAGCGATAAGTTTTTGATTGAATCGGTTGTGATTGAAGTTTTAAATGAAAATCTTAAGTCGATTGAGCTCTACAGAAAGGGTAAAAGCAATGCTTTGAAATTTATGATGGGGCAAGTTATGAAGAAAACTACTGGAAAGGTTGATCCGGTGCTTGCAAATGAAATTTTGATGGATAAATTAAAGGATGTGTAGCGAGTCTTTAATGAGTTGCCTTCCAATTATTAAAAGAGCAAGGTTTTTTTACCTTTATGATATTAAGGGTAATAGGTATTTGGATTTATATTTAAATGGGGGCAATAATTTTCTGGGGCATAGGATTCAGGGGTTAAATCTTGTTCTTAAGCAAACCTTTTCAAGGGGGCTTACGGCTTCTTATCCTTCCATATTTAGAAAACAATTTGAGAATGTTTTTTTTTCTTTTTTTAAAAAGGCGGGTTGTGTGCATGTTTTTAAATTTGAAAGGGATGCTAGGGATTTTTTATTATCTTTAACGGGGCAGCATTATTTTAGTAAGCCTTGGGAGGAGGATCAGGGAATATATGAATTTAGGGTCGGATTTAATAATTTTAGGTATCCTATGCTTGTAAATATTCCAATGCCAGGGTGTATGTCTATTAGCATTGTTATTGTAGATAATTTGTCTAGAAAAATAGAGTTCAGGGACAGCCTTGATGCTTTAACTTTAGCAGCTGCTAGGCATGTGCTTGCTAAGATTATTTCTTATGAAGGAAGCGAGAAAGTTGATTTTGGTATTTTTTCTACTCCTATGTTTAGGATAATAAACAGATATATGTTCCCTCTTTATAAATCTGAGCATCATTTTGAAGTTTTTAATGAATATTTAAATAATGGATATTTAATTAATCCTATCTTTAACAATCCTTCGTTTGTTCCTTTAAAATTTTCTAAAGGGGATTTGGATAGGTTTAGAAAGGTTTCTTTTAGTCTACAGGGTAGATTAAGCTGCCAATATTGACAGGTTATCTTACAAATAGTAGACTTGAGAGGCGTGATTTTGTAGAATATCTAGTAGGGGACTGTGGTTGCTATGAATAGAATAACTGAGAACAAGACAATATGGGTTAGGCCTAGGTTTGTGGAGAAGAGGTGGTGCGTTATTGATGCTGCTGGTAAGGTGCTTGGTAGAGTTGCTACGGAAGCGGTTAAGATTTTGAGAGGGAAACATAAGGCTTATTATACTCCTCATCAGGATTTGGGTGATAATGTTATAATTGTCAACGCTTCAAAGATTAGGCTTACGGGTAAGAAGCATAATCAAAAGATTTATTACAGGCATTCAAGGTATCCGGGGGGTCTTTATTCTGATACTTTTAGAACATTGGTTGAGAGGAAACCAACGGCTCCTCTTGAAATAGCTATTAAGGGCATGTTACCGAAGGGTCCTCTGGGGCGTGAGCTCTTTAGGAGTCTTAGAGTTTTCGCTGGGTCTGAGCATAATCTTAGGGCGCAGAACCCTTATAAATTAGAATTGGATTAAGAGAGGAAAAATGACGAAGGTGGGTGTTAAGGGTATTAATTTGTCGATGGGTACGGGAAGACGGAAGACTTCCGTTGCTAGGGTTTATATTAGAGAGGGTAAGGGCGAGGTTAGAATTAATGGTAGGAGTTTGGATGCTTATGTTCAACTTGAAAATCTGAGAACTCTTGCTTTAGCGCCTTTGGTTTTAACGAATACTCTTGGGAAATATGATGTTTATGTGAATGTTTGTGGTGGGGGCATCACAGGGCAGGCAGGCGCTATTAGGCATGGGATTGCAAGGGCTCTTTTTGCACTAGATGATGAGCATAGAATGGTTCTTAAATCTAATGGGTTTTTAACTAGGGATTCAAGAAAAGTTGAACGTAAGAAATTTGGTCGAAGGAAGGCTAGGAAGAGCTTCCAGTTCTCAAAAAGATAGAGAATTATTTTTGCATCTTTTTGAAGAAAGCCCCCTTTGGGGCCTTTCTTACTTTTTCTTAATAGAATAAAAAACGTCTTTGCCATGATATTCAGCAGTGCTTCCTAGTTCTTCTTCTATTCTTAGAAGTTGGTTATATTTAGCTATTCTGTCTGTTCTTGACAGTGAGCCTGTTTTGATTTGCCCTGTTCCGAGTGCTACAACAAGGTCAGCTATTGTTGTGTCTTCGGTTTCGCCTGAACGGTGTGAAACTATTGCAGTATATCCTGCTTTTTTGGCCATTTCCACAGCTTCAAAAGTCTCAGTCAGTGTTCCAATTTGATTTACTTTAATAAGAATTGAGTTTGCAACTTTCATCTCAATTCCCTTTTTAAGAAATGATGTGTTTGTCACGAATAAATCATCTCCAACAAGTTGAACTTTATCTCCTATCTTATCTGTGAGTTTTTTCCATCCATCCCAATCTTCTTCAGCCATTCCATCTTCAATTGATATAATAGGATATTTTTCTACCCATTTTGCCCAATATTCAACCATTTCCTCAGAAGAAAGCTCTTCTTTGGTTGACCATTTGAGTACGTACTTTTTTGTTTTTGGATCATAAAGTTCAGATGTTGCGGGATCAAGCGCAATTGAGATCTCTTTGCCAGGTTCATATCCTGCTCCCTTGATAGCTTCCATGATAACTTCGCAAGCTTCTTCGTTTGATTTTAAATTTGGAGCAAAGCCACCTTCATCTCCAACGGAAGTCGCATAGCCTTTTTTGCTTAAAATTCCTTTAAGTGTGTGAAAGACCTCAGCTGCCATTCTTATTGCGTCACTAAAGGTTTTTGCTCCAACAGGCATTATCATAAATTCCTGAAAATCAACAGAATTGTCAGAATGAGCCCCACCGTTTATAATGTTACACATGGGAGTGGGTAAAACGTTGGCCTTATAGGCACCAAGATATTGATAAACTTTAAGTCCAACATAAGCAGCTGCTGCTCTAGCCGTAGCCATTGAAACCGCAAGGATAGCATTAGCGCCAAGTTTTGATTTAGTCGGTGTACCGTCAAGCTCAAGCATTTTTCTATCAATTTCAACTTGATTTAAAGCACTCATCCCTTCAAGTTCTGGAGAGATGATATTTGTTATGTTTTCAACTGCCTTTAGTACTCCTTTCCCCATGTAAACAGATTTATTGCCGTCCCTTATTTCAACAGCTTCATTTATACCTGTTGAGGCACCTGATGGAACAGCTGCTCTACCAAAAGAACCATCCTCAAGTATCACATCTGCTTCAACTGTTGGATTCCCTCTAGAGTCAATTATTTGCCTAGCTTTTATTTCATAAATATGAAAACCCATTTTGTAACTCCTTGTCATTAATATTTGTATTTACTTTACTATATGTTTTCAGTATAATAAGAAACAGAGTAAATGTGTAGTATTTATCGAGAGGGTTGGGCTGTGGGAAGAGTTTCAAAGTTTTTTTTGTGTTTTGTATTATCTCTCTTCGGTGTTGGTAGTGGTCCCCTGGGGGGGCATGTTGTCACGAACTTTGATCTATCTTTAATTGAGTTTTTGGAAATTTCAACAAGGGAGGATGATTTAACGCCGATTGTTGATTCTAAGAAGGTTATCATGTTTTATCCTCCAGACAGGAGTACTAGGAAAATCTTTGCAGTTTTTGATTTTGATGGTTACTCGAGGAAGTATTTGTTTCAGAGAAATAAGCATGGTCTTTTTTTTGTGAAGGTAAACTTACCCCATGGGCTTGGTAGGATAAAATATAAACTTGTTGTGGACGGAATTTGGACAAATGATGAATATAATACTAATGTAGTTTATAACAAAGACTTGATGCCATTTTCGGTAATAGATGTTTCGGGGACAGGTGATAGTTATGTCTCACTACGGAATCCAATTGATTCTTCTAATAGCGGAGAGGTTGAAATTTTCTACATAGGGCGTCCTGGTCAGGTTGTTACAATAGCCGGTAATTTTAATAATTTTAATCCGTTTTTAAACAGATTAGTTGAGAAGAGACACAACAAGGGGGTATATACTATTAAACTTAAAGACCTTCCTAAGGGTAGGATTTATTATTATTTTGTTGATTCTGGTAATAAAGTCATAGACAAGAATAACGTCAACAGAACTAGCCTGTATTTCGTTAAGGGAAACTACAATAAGACAGACCTTGAGGTTTCTTATTTTGATAACTAGTTCTCTGTTTGGCGATGGCCAATCAGCTTGTTTAGGTGCAGCAAGGGATGCAGGGGCACTTTCGCCCAAAACAGATCTCTGTAGGTTCTTCATTTATTTAATAGGCTATTCATTTCATCAAAAAGATATCTAGACACGAAATGATCCTCTTCCACTTCTTCAAGAACTAAGTTTTCTGCTGTAGGACTAGTGTTTCTTATGCTTGTCAGCGATGGCTCATCGAGTTTTATAGTTTTGTTTTTTCTTTTTTCAGTATCAATTTCAGGAATAGACGCTATTAACGTTTTGGTATACGGGTGCACAGGATTTGAAAATAAAATATCTCTAGGTGCGACTTCCAAAATGACCCCCAAGTACATTACAGCAATTTTGTCACTCATATATTTGACCACCGCCAAGTCATGGGAGATAAAGAGATAAGATAGATTTAACTCCTTTTGTAAAGTTTTGAGTAAATTTAAAATCTGAGCCCTTATTGATACGTCCAAAGCCGACACAGCTTCATCTAGAAGTAAAAGCTTAGGCTGTAAAGCAAGTGCTCTTGCTATCCCTATTCTCTGTCTTTGTCCTCCTGAAAACTCGTGTGGGTATCTAGATAGCATACTCTTTTCAAGCTCAGTAATATCCATTAATTCATCCACTCTTTTGTCTATTTCTTGCCTTGTTTTTGGAAGAATCTTATTTTCATTATAAATAACCAATGGTTCTGCTATTATTTCTTTTATTGTCATTCTTGGGTTAAGGGATGTGTGTGGGTCTTGAAAAACCATTTGCATGTCTTTTTTAGTTTTCAAGAGTTCTCTTTTTGGAAGTTTTGTAATATCCCTTCCATTAAAATATATGCTTCCAGACGTCGGCGTGTAGAGCTGCATTATTGATCTCAGAGTTGTTGATTTGCCACACCCAGATTCCCCAACAAGTCCTAATGTTTTATTGCGTTCAACCTCAAAACTAATCCCATTCACAGCGTTTATCTTGCGTTTGTTTTTCCAAAACAGAAAGTCTTCCCCAATCGTAAATGTTTGTACTAGATTTTCTACTCTAAGAATTACGTCTTTTTCGTCGCTCATTCAAAGCTCCTCGATATTACTTATAGTTTTTGCAATAGAGTTTTCCTTAATTGAGTAAAGTTTTTCATTCGGGTCTTGATCTAGAGTGAGTATTGATTTTAAAAGACCGACTGTATAAGGATGTTTAGGGGTTTTAAATATCTTTTCTACTGTTCCTTCTTCCACAAATTCACCTTGGTACATGACAGATACTGTATCGCAAATCTCCGCAACTACGGCTAAATCATGAGTTATTAGTATTGTTGAAGTATTGAACTTTTTAGATAAACTTTTAATAAGCAATAGTATTTGTTCTTGAATTGTAACATCAAGAGCTGTAGTGGGTTCATCTGCTATTAATAAAGATGGATGACAACTTAAAGCCATCGCAATCATAACTCTCTGTCTCATTCCTCCTGAGAATTGATGCGGATAATGCTCTATCCTCTCTTCCGCATTCACAACACCAACAGTCCTTAGCATTTCTATTGCCTTTTTCTTTGCTGTATGTTTGTCTAGTTTTTGGTGCAAAATTATTGTTTCTTCAATTTGCGTAGATATTCTTAAATATGGATTTAAAGAAGTCATTGGATCCTGAAAGATCATGGCTACTTTATTCCCTCTAATACCTTGAAGTTCTGTTTCACTAAGCTTAAGCAAATCCTGCCCCTCAAATAGTATTTCTCCTTCTTTGTATACTGTTGTCATTTCAGGTAGCAGCTTTAAAATAGCCATGCTTGTAACAGATTTTCCGCTACCAGATTCTCCAACTATAGCCCTAATTTCTCCTCTTTTAACCTTTAAGTTAATTCTGTTGACAGGATATATTGTTGTGTGCTTTAGCTTAAATTCAATTGCTAAATTTTTGATGTCCAGTATATAGTCTTCTTTCATTTAGTTATTCTCCTAGAGGTTATCCTTCGGATCGAATGCATCTCTTAATCCATCTCCCAAAAAATTCATAAACAGTAAGAATATTGTCATGACTGCTGCTGGAATGAAAATTTTCCACGGATATTCAATAAACGTAGGAATTCCATTTTTTACCAACTCTCCCCAACTAGTCATCGGTGCTGATATTCCAAGGCCTAAAAACGACAAAAACGATTCAATCATAATAAAAGACGGAACATTCATTGTTGTAATTATTGCTATCATGCCAAGACTATTGGGAATTAAATGGTTAAATATCATTCTCTTATTTGTTGCACCCAGTGTTCTAGCTACTTGTATAAATTCAGACTTTGAAAGTGATTGTATTTGTCCTCTAACTATCCTAGCTAGCGACAACCATGAGATAATGCTAATTGCAACAAATAATCCCATTATATTCCTCTCCATAACCGTCATCAGTGTTATTATGACAAGTAAGGAAGGCAAGATGTAAAGTACTTCTATAGTTTTAGTTATTATTCTGTCTAGGATTCCACCAAAGAACCCCGCTATTGCCCCCACCACAGTTCCTATTATCATCGATATGAACGCTCCAATAAACCCTACGGATATTGATATTTGGCTTCCCTGTATTATTCTTGCAAGCAAATCTCTTCCAAGACTATCTGTTCCCAATAAGTATACTCTTTCATGTACCCTACTTTCCCTACCATCAATTTTTTGGACTTCTGTTTTTATTCTTCTCTTTATTTCTTCTAATTTTGCTTTTTCTTCTTCATTAAGGTCTCGTTTTTCTTTTCCGGATAATCTTTTTATGAAATTAAGCTCCTTCTCATACCAAAGCTCCCCGGCGTGCCTAAAAGACGGAGGTAGGTCAGCATGTTCAACTACTTGAGTATAGTATTTATATATTGGCAAGACCGGTTGAAGTATTGCAATTATTATATAAAACCCAATTATAAATATACTTATAAAAGCCAGTCTATTTTCTTTAAACCTTAACCAAGCTCTCCTAGTAGATGTGTGAGATTCAAGTGAGTTGTTCTGTCGTTCATAATTACTCATTGCGTTTTATCCTCCTAAACTCTCGGATCAAGTTTTTTATAAGCAATGTCCGATACTAGAATGGAGATAAGTAATATAGTTGAATAAACCAGAACTGAACCCATCAGTAACGGGTAGTCCCTATTCAGAGACGATTCTACTGTAATTACTCCCATCCCAGCAACTCTGAATATTTGTTCAACAACCATGCCTCCAGAAATTATCCCAGCAAATATAGGTCCTATGTAACTTACTAGAGGAAGTATGGCTCCTATCAACACATGTTTTCTGATTATCACATTAAAACTTAACCCCTTAGCCCTTGCTGTCCTTACAAAATCGCTCTTTAGTATTTCTAACATAGAACCTCTAAGTATTCTTGTAAAAATAGCTGTATAAGGCAAAGCAAGTGCTAATATAGGCATAACCAAATTTGCAAGACCACCCCGTTCTGTAATCCAACCAGAAGTGTAAAATAGCCCCAATTTTACTGACAAAAAATATTGTAAAATGGGACCAACTACAAAAGTAGGTACAGAAATTCCAAATATTGCTATTACCCTTATTGCGTAATCGACACGAGTATTTTTTTTAATAGCTGCTATTGTCCCCAACAAAATGCCAAGCACGAGAGATAATATTAGGGTTATTATTCCAATCGTAAATGATTTAGGCATTCCTAATTTTATATACTGATTTACGGTTAAGTCTTTCTTTTTCAATGATGGCCCAAAGTCACCTTTTAAAACATTTGTGATGTATCGGTAGGCTTGAACATAAAAAGGTTTGTCAAGGTGATATTTCTGCATTAGCTTTTCTTTTACCTGAGGATCAATAGGTTTTTCAGAATCAAATGGATTCCCAGGAGCAAGTCTCATTATTAGGAAGCACAAAAAAGTTATCGCTATCAAAGTTGGAACCGTTTCCAATAATTTCTGTATGGTAAACTTCAGCATGACTGCTCCTTGTTTCAACAATAGGATTTTAGTCTATATAGTTAAGTATTTTAACACACAATGTTAAATATTTATTAATACCATTGAGATTTGTTCTATTGCTTTTAAAATGCTACGACTTATCTGTGTATTGGGACGGCTGCATTTTTTAATTTACATGCTTTTTGGTTACGGCATTTGAGTTTGATATTCCTGTAACCTTTTTGTTTAATTCATAGTCCGACCTTTGCCATTCAAGAAGCCCAACCAACCCGTTTTTCATTTTTCTTACGGATACTCCATCTTTTGATTGAGACGGATAAGGTGGGTCATTATTAGAAATCAAGTCCTCCATGAGCCAGCTACGAAATCCTTTCAATTTCAACGTGATTCAAAAAGGGACGAACAAAGGGATCTAATATTTCAGAAATGGATATATATCTGTGAATTTGGATCGTATTGCCTGCCTTGTCAACAAAGGGATGTCTATTTAAAAAATACCTTCAATAGACATCCCTTTGTTTTATTTTATTCTTCTAAGTTCAGAGAAATCAAATCTTTCAAGAATGTTAGGAGACCAACCAGTCCATTTATCATTGTTGAAGAGATAATTACCCGCATATATGTATATTGGAGCGACAGGGAAGTCAATCTCTATTATTATTTCCTCAGCTTTTCTTAAGATATCTTGACGCTTAACAGGATCTTGTTCGAAGTCAGATTTCTTAATAAGTGAGTCATATTCTTTGTTTGAGTATCCGTAAGCACCGAAAGTATGATATTCGGTTGTAAACAAACTTTCAAGGAATGTTAGCGGATCTGAATAATCACCTGCCCATCCCATATGTGACATTTGATAGTTACCCAGTTTTCTGCTTGTAAGGAATGTGGTCCATTCTTCAGTTTCAATATCAATATCAATATTTAATATTTTCTTAAATTGTTCTTGCAAGAATTCTGCAGTTATTCCCGGACCATCACGTTTTGAAGTTTTGTATTTAAGAACTGGGAAGTCCTTTCCATCAGGGAAACCAGCCTCAGCTAGGAGTTGCTTAGCTCTTTGTGGGTTAAATAGTGTAAGTTCCTTGCCGTAAGAATAGTTTTTAAAATTAGGACTAATTCTTCTTGTGGGAATAGAACCATTTTCTATCACTTTTTCTGTTAATGTTTCCCTGTCAATAGCAAGAGTTAGAGCTTCTCTAACCTTTGGATTATCAAGAGGTTTAACAGTAGTATTAAAAGAAAAATAATAAAGCCCATTTACAGCTGAAGTATAATAGTCATTTCTGAGTCTTATTTCCTTTATTAAGTTAGGCGGAATGGTTGGAGTTGTGAGTGCGTCAAGTTCGTCATTCTCATACATTCTGTATGAAGTTATACTGTTGCTTATTGTATAAAATACGACTTCATCTATCTCGACATTTCCAGCATTGTAATATTTATCATTTTTTTCAATAACAATCTTGTCATTGACATATCTTTCCTTTAGTTTAAAAGGCCCGCTTACAACCATGTTTACAGGGTCAGTCCATCTCTCCCCATGTTTTTCAATAGCATGAACTGGGACTGGCATGTATGTGTGATGTGCCAGCATATCAAGGAAGTAAGGCTTGGGATTAGCGAGTGTTATCTTGAGGGTTGTGTCGTTTACAGCCTGGACCCCTACCTCAGAGTCAAGTACATGACCA